>JAOZSO010000455.1:0-3230 GCA_029939655.1 Desulfobacterales bacterium | reverse complement strand
CTTCACGATGCCAATTCAAATGGTAAGCTTGACAAGAATTTCTTTGGAATTCCCAAGGAAGGGTATGCTTTTTCCAACAATGTGTTCGGCACATTCGGGCCGCCCGATTTTAAGGATACTTCCTTCGAATTATCAGGCAGTAAGATGATAAAAATCGAAATGCGTTACTAAGGGGGAAAACATGAAAACCTTGCTAAAGTATTTGCCCTTTGCTGGAATTATCGCCATAAATTCTTTAGCCGTGGCAGGTGGTTACCGTCTGGAAGGTCTTAAACCCTATGTTTTGATCATAAGCTCTATTGTTCTTTTGAATTTGATCCTAGCGATATTACTAAAAGTCCGGAGTTATTTTCCCTACGGGGTCTCAGGAATCGTGATAATCGGGGCATTTTTTGTCTGTTTTGTGCCGTCACTCGGCCGGATATATTTGGAAAATGCCATCGCGGGTTTATATTTGGGTTTATTTCTGGTTGCGGTGCTTCCGCCTTTATTCAAATTGGACCCTTTCACTTATGAATTTTCAAAAAAGAATTATCCTGAAATCATCACCAAAACAGATCAATTTCGAAAGATAAACATCATCATCAATTATATCTGGGCGGGGTTGTTTGGGATTTCCATCATTTTATCCATCATCAAATATTCCAACGACGGTGGCATACAGGTTATTATTTCAAGTGTTGTCCCCATCGTTTTACTACTTGCAGTCGGCCTGCCGGTAAACATAAAATTACCCTCGATTTTAATGCAAACGACTCAAGGGGAACAGCTACATTTCGAATCGATCAAAGAATTATTCGAAGCAATGCCTCACGGATTAAATAAAAAACGTGCCAAAGGGGTTGATACGATTATTCAATTCCATTTAACGGGTGAGGAACCTACCGAGGGATATTTAACCATAAAAGATTTCGAATGCACATATACAACCGGCATTCACTCTAATCCTAAAACAACGATTACATCCGATTCCAGACTTTGGCTTGCCATTTCAAACAATGAAGTTTCGGGTGACCAGGCGTTTATCAAAAAGGAATACACGGCTGACGGAGATATAACCATATTGTTAAAATTAGGTGATTTGTTTGCTTCATCAACTGAAGAAGAAGTAAAAGAAGAACCTCGCGAAATTCAATTTACGTATAAAACTTTTAAACCGGGGCAAATCAATAAAATTGTTGTTTTCGATGGCGGCCCGCGAAACACTAAATTCAGCAAAACTACCTTCATGGTGAATCATTTCTGCAGGGGAGCCAAATCAGCGGGTGCCGACATTGAATATGTCAAGCTGAAAGACATGAAAATCAATCCCTGTACGGGATGTTATACCTGCTGGACAAAAACGCCTGGAGAATGTATTTTTCAAGATGATATGATCGACCTGCGGATGAAATTCAGAAAAGCGGATTTAATTATTTTTGCCTCACCCCTATATATTTTCAATGTAACAGGTATCATGAAAAATTTCCTGGACCGGCTTTTACCGAACATGAAACCCTACATGTTGGTCGAAGACGGAGAGACAAAACATCCCCATCGTTATCCGGAAGATAAACAGCAGGGCTTTATTGTGTTCAGTGCTGCAGGGTTTCCCGAAGTAGAGCACAATTTCGATGGATTAAAGGCAATGTTCAGATGTTTACACAGTCATTCTGAAAAGACTTCCCTTATGGGGGAATTTTATATGCCGGGAGCAGAACTGATTTCTCAACCGGTATATGCCGAAAGACGTGAGAGAATCGAGCAGGCATGTTCTAACGCCGGAGAGCAAGTTGTGAAAGAAGGGAAAGTCAATATGGCGTTTATGAGAGCTGTGGCAGACGCGGAAATTACACAGAAAAAATTTCAGGAGCAGGCGGATTCCTTCTGGGAATCATTAGACGGAAAATCCTCATATCTTAAAAGCGCTCCCAAGTTGGAATACACAACTGACACCTGATTTTCTGCAAGAACCCGATTGGGCAGGAAATGGGGGCTACGACCCAATTGGAATAGCGGGATGGTGGAACAATGGAATGATGGGTTTCGGGGAAATAGGGTGGCTTCATGTTGAAAAACATTTTGGCAACCAGTATTCCAGCGTTCCATTATTCCGCCTGCAAATTATGGGGAGTGTTATTATAGTCAACCCATTATTTAAACGAGGAACTAATGGCGATAAAGTACATACAACCCGTTGCGCCAAATTCTATCACGTAACTACAGGGGAGCACCGCAGTATTTGCAGAATTGGGCATCCTTGTCGTGCCCCTGAGCGCTGCAGGCAGGGCAGGCCTGATTGACGGCCTTATGCTCCATGGCATGGGAGATCTCTACCGACACGATACCGGTGGGAACCGCTATCAGCCCGTACCCCATGATCATGATCAGCGAGGCAAGCACCTGACCCAGACCGGTCTGGGGAGAAATATCACCGTACCCAACCGTGGTTAGGGTCACAACGGCCCAGTAAATACCCCTGGGAATACTGGTGAAGCCGCTGGATTCACCTTCCACGAGATACATCAGGGAACCGAAAATAATCACCAGGGAGAGCACTGTAAACAGGAAAACGGTTATTTTCCGGCGGCTTGCCCGCAGAGCCCGCATGAGCGTCTGGGCCTCGGCGAGGTACTGGACAAGTTTTAGTATGCGAAAAACCCTCAGAATCCGTAGGACCCGTATCACGATCAAGTAATGGCTTCCGGGAATCAGCAGGCTCAGGTAGGTGGGAATAACGGACAACAGATCCACAATACCAAAAAAACTGATTGCGTATGCGATGGGCCGGCCAATGCACAACAGCCGCAGCAGATACTCCACCGTGAACAAAATGGTAAACGACCATTCCAGGCGTCGCAGCAGTCGGCCATGCGCGGCCTGGAAAGCACTGACGCTGTCCAGCATCACCACGGTGACGCTCAGAAGAATCGAGACGATCAACAAAATGTCGAACCATTTTCCGGCCGGCGTATCGGCCTCGAAAATGACTTCATATAGAGCTTTCCGCCAGCCCCGAATCGGGGGGTTATGCTGAGGTTTTTTCATGGTTAGACCACTGCCGGTTGTTTGGGGTCGGAGGTTCAAATCCTCTCACCTCTTGCGCATTTTATTTAATCGTTATATTACCAGCATCTATCAGTTTCTTGACCCTATTTCTTATACTGTGCAATCGTATCGCTCACACAGCGGACTTATTTGAAAAACTTGAAGACATTGTGCAGTTATTCAGCAATTTCTCATGGATATAC
>JAOZSO010000454.1:0-3233 GCA_029939655.1 Desulfobacterales bacterium | reverse complement strand
TCAAGTGTTTGTTTTCCAGGGATTTGATCATCGCTTTCAGCATTCTCTCGACATCCCCGATCTCCTCTCTTAATTCCTGAAGACCCTTTTTATCCATATAGCCCAAGTCACCAGATATCATCGTTTGGGTTTCCAATTCACAAACATTTAACTCTTTATAACTTTTAAGCATTGAGCGCTGATGCTTCACTTCGTGTCACTCGAACCCTAGAATCCTTGACCCCTGGAATCCTCAACTTAGTTTTATTTATTATCTATCATATTGACAATCCCCTTTAAAATCAATATTCAAATAGAAGCGTGGATCCTGAATCGCAGGGATTCAGGGTCAATGCTTTTATTTGGCGGGATTCACCGATTAACATATTGATAAAAAATAAAATCGATCCCCGACTCCACGTGATTGCTGTTTGAATCGAGATTTCAAGGGAACCCACATGGCAAAACCCAAGCTCAAAGAACACATCATCAACAGGGAATGGTGCAAGGGATGCGGTATCTGCATTCACTTCTGCCCCAAAAAGGTCCTGGAACTCGATGATACCGACAAAGTTGTGGCTGTCCGTCCTCAAGACTGCATCTGCTGTAAACTCTGTGAACTGCGGTGTCCGGACCTTGCCATCGAAGTGATTGTTGAATGATATAAGGACAAAAGAATAAAAGGGACGACAATGAACCCAAATATAAAGTTCATTCAGGGAAACGAGGTGTGTGTGGAGGCAGCCCTTTACGCGGGGCTAAATTTTTTTGCCGGCTATCCCATCACGCCTTCCACCGAGATTGCGGAACACCTGGCCGGCAGGCTTCCCCAACAAGGGGACAAATTTATTCAGATGGAGGACGAAATTGCATCCATGGCCGCCATCATCGGTGCCTCCCTGACCGGAAAAAAGGTGATGACCGCCACCAGCGGTCCCGGATTTTCGCTGATGCAGGAGGCCCTGGGCTACGCCATCATGACCGAAATACCCTGTGTCATCGTCAATGTGCAGCGAGGGGGCCCATCCACCGGCCTGCCCACCAGCGTGGGTCAGGGGGATGTCATGCAGGCACGCTGGGGAACACATGGTGACCATGGGATTATCGCCCTCACGGCGTCCAATCACCAGGATGTTTTCTCCATCACTGTTGATGCCTTCAATCTTGCCGAAACCTATCGTACTCCCGTCATTCTCCTCTTTGATGAGGTGGTGGGGCACATGCGTGAAAAAATTGTTATTCCCGAAGCGGGTGATCTCCCCATTGTCGAACGACTTCGAACTTCGGTCAAGGGGGGCATCGATTACCACCCCTACCTCCCCAGAGAAGATGGACGGCTTCCCATGTCGGATTTCGGGGGGGTCCATCGGTACAATGTCACGGGTCTTTATCATGACATGTGGGGATTTCCATCCACCAACCCCACCGTGGTCCAGGGGCTCCACCGGCATTTGAACGACAAGATTACCAACAACGTAAATCAGATCGCACGCTACAAAGAATACTATCTGGAGGATGCCGAATGCATCTTGATTTCTTACGGTTCGGCAGCCCGTTCAGCGCTCCACGTGGTGCAGGAAAGACGTCCGCGAGGCGAACGACTGGGTCTTTTGGAACTCCAGACGCTCTGGCCGTTTCCCTACCAGCTGGTGAAAGATAAATGTAGAAATGCCAAATACATCGTCGTTGTGGAACTGAACGCCGGCCAGATATTGAGAACCGTAAAAAGGGCCGTGGATGACCCCGAAAGAGTGTTCCTGGCCAACCGGGTCGACGGCGTATTCATCACCCCGATGGACATTCGAAATATTCTCAGGTATATACAGGGGAGGGGGGCTTAAGCCATGGCAATTAAAGATTATCTCCGGGAACGCTTTTTTCCTCATATGTGGTGTCCGGGCTGCGGCCACGGTATCGTTCTGAACAGCATGCTAAGGGCCATCGAACAGCTCGGCCTGAGCAAAAACGAAATCGTGATGGTCTCGGGTATCGGATGCTCCTCCAGAATATCCGGGTACGTCGATTTTCACACCCTGCACACCATTCACGGACGAGCCCTGGCCTTTGCAACCGGCGTCAAACTGGGGCTACCTGAGCTGAATGTGATTGTCCCCATGGGTGACGGTGACGCTCTGGCCATTGGCGGGAACCACTTTATTCACGCTGCCCGCCGAAATATCGACATCACGGCCATCGTAATGAACAACCGGATCTACGGCATGACCGGCGGGCAGTTCTCGCCCCTGTCAGGATGTGGGACAATGGCCACGACAGCCCCCTACGGCGTAATCGACCAGGATTTCGATGTGGCTGAGATTTCCAAGGCTGCCGGCGCCACCTTCGTTGCCAGGACAACCACCTACCATGCCCAGCAGATAACGGACATAATCAAGAAGTCCATCCTGCACGAAGGTTTTTCCGTAGTGGAAATCCTTACCCAATGCCCGACCTATTTCGGCCGGAAAAACAAGGGAGGATCGGCATCGGACATGATGGAACTATACAAGACGAACACCACTCCCATGGGTTCCAAAGCCAAACAGGAAAATCCAGACCTCATCGAGCGCGGCGTCCTGCACGAGGTGGAAGCTCCGGAGTACTGTAACGAATACGACAAGGTCATCGCATCGGCGATGAAAGGAAAATAACCATGGAACGATGCAGGATGGTCTTTTCAGGCTCGGGGGGACAGGGTGTCATCACGGCGGCTATTATTCTCGCCGAAGCGGCAGTCCTTTATGAAAAACTGACCGCTGTACAATCCCAGGCCTATGGCCCCGAGGCGCGGGGGGGAGCGACCCGTAGCGATGTTATTATTTCAGACACTATGATCAATTATCCCAAGGTTATCCAGCCGAATGTGCTGGTTTGTCTGACCCAGGAAGCTTATAATAAGTTTTATACCATCATCCGGCCCGGTGGTCTGCTGATTACCGACGCCCGATTCGTGAAGATTCAGCGAAAGGCCGATGCCAAGCAACGGGAAATACCCATCTACGCCACTGTCATGGAAAAAATCGGCAAACCCATCGTGTTCAACATCTGTATGCTGGGTACCCTTTTGACCCTGACAGAACTGGTCCAACCCGAATCGGTTATGAAGGTGATCAAAGCCCGCATACCGGAAAACTTCCTGGAACTCAATCAGAAAGCACTGGATATCGGTCTGAAGCTCGGTGAGACATACAAGGACAAGCATTAACTCGAACCACGGCATCTACATCCACATTCCCTTTTGCTTGAAAAAATGCGTC
>JAOZSO010000453.1:1912-3242 GCA_029939655.1 Desulfobacterales bacterium | reverse complement strand
TCGTCCGAAGGACAAATGACTATCAATGACAGCCGCAGGCGTAATATCGCCCGAAGGGTAAATAAAATCGCTTCGCGATTTTATTTGGTTAGTCTGTCGAAGAATTCGCCCGGCACTTCCACCTCCATTTCGACCTCCACCGCACCATCAGGCATTTCTCTTTTGTCAATGACCCTGGCACCCCTGAGAAATGAATTGACCTGAACATTCACCTGGTCGTTCTCGGTAATAAAGTCTTTGACAGTCGTCTTGGAATCTATCTGAGCACCCTGAATTTCCTGCACCAGATTCCGCATGGCATCAGCCTGGGCAGCCCTGGCGGCAAGCGTTCGCGCCAGCGTGGGGTTCTTGTGTTTTGCTGAAGGGACACCGATACCCCTGGCTCTGAAGATCCTGGGTTTCGAAGGTTCTTTCTTGGGTTTCGGTAACGGCGCCCTGTAGAGCGCCACCAGCCTGCTGTCCTTATCGACCTCCACGTCCACAGATGTCAAAAGATTGCCGTATGTCACCCCCACCACTTTGGCGTTGATATAAAAGACATCGTTCAACTCTGACACAGATCCTGAAATAATGGTCTCCGCACCCAGCAGTTTTCCGAACTCCTGTGTCGACGACTCATCAACAAACGACGAAACCTGAAACTGCTGTTCTGCAATGACCTTGTCAATGATAGCGCGCTCCAGGACCGAGAACTGTTCTGAACTGGAAAAATAAGGTGTCAGTTTGTCGGCAATGTAACGGCCCAGTTTTGAAACAGACTGATCGTCATTGACAAGATCTGCAATTGCGATGACCATGGGTTTACCCGACGGCCCTCCAGCCTTGCCCATATTCGACGACTCACTGGTGGTGTAGCTTTCTCCCGACGTCACGGCCACCGACGGGTCTGCCCTCCCTTCCTGCTTGGCAATTTCCCTCTCCAACTCCGCCATTGCATCGTCTGCATGCTGCTGGGTCTGTTCTTCCGGCGAGAGCGGTTTGCTCTCACTGCCCGCAGAAGCTGCCGAAAAACCGTCCGTTTGTCTGAGCTTGTAAACTTCCTCGTTTAATCGATTCCCCAAATACTCGAGGGCCTCTACAAATTGAGAAAACCGTGGTGTTCGTTTTTCAAACGTCTCTTTTTCCTGACGACTCTCAAAAGCGGATGGTCTGCCGGGTGATGGTACTGAGGCGCATGATATAAAGGCAAATATCATCAAAACCGATACGACTATCGATAAAACTTTCAATACTGCCCCCTTTCCTTTAAAAAAACCGGTTGTTAGATAGATATCAAAGGTCGAATACACCCGTCAATATTTTTATATTGAGAATAAACAATTGACTTCAA
>JAOZSO010000453.1:0-1812 GCA_029939655.1 Desulfobacterales bacterium | reverse complement strand
CCAACCGGTTCAGGCGTACACACCCAAAGAAATCTATCAGAAAGCAGGTCCCGGTGTTGTTTTCATCTTTGCCTCCAAGGGAGCCAGCAAGGGAAGCGGCGGGACGGGTTCGATTATCACTCCGGAAGGTCTTATTATCACAAACGCTCACCTCTTTACCCAGAAAGATTCGTCAAAACTTCTCTCCAATATATCGGTTTTTCTGAAGCCGGATAGAGTGACCGGTAATCATAAGACTGACCTGGCAAAAGGTTATCGCGGCGAGATACTGGCATATGATCTGCCGCTCGATTTGGCCCTTGTCAGGATCGTCAATCCAGACAGAAAATTTGCGACCGTACCGCTTGCAGATTCCGAAATCATCGACATCGGTGAGCAGGTTTATGCCATCGGTCATCCAGAGCAGGGCGGCCTGTGGAGCTTGACGACGGGCGTCATCAGCGCCCGCTGGAAAAATTACGGCGGCGTGCAGGGAAAAAACCTATTCCAGACGGATGCAAGCATCAACAGGGGCAACTCGGGCGGACCACTGCTCGATGACCAGGCATCCATGATCGGCATTAATTCCATGATCGCCCGCAAGGCAGCCGATGGGCTGACCATTACAGATGTCAATTTTTCCATTCGGACCCAAGTCGCCATCGATTGGCTCAATCAAAATGGATACACAATATCGGCCGTACAGCAATCAGCCCCGAAGCCACAGGTTCATGCACAAAAAACTGAAAAACCGAAAGCGCCCGAAGAAGTGCCGGAAAAAACTGTATTGAAATCAAAACCACCTGTGAAGAAAGAAGAAACCATCCCACCGATGGTGGAAAAGCCCTCACAAAAACAACCGGTTCTCACCCAGGAACAGCCTAAAAAAGAGACCGTACCCACCCCCGTGGCACCTAAGACAAAAAAGCCGGCAGCACCCAAAGACACCCCATCCGCCGAAAACCTCATGCCCCAAAAACCCAAGCAGGGTAAGATTCTGACAGAGAAAAAGCCATATCACATGGATTCCCTGCTGGAGGGGATGCGCGAAATGGAAGATTTAATGGAAGAAATGCAAGATATGATGGATGATTTTAAAGAAAGGAGAAAAAAATGAAAGCAAAATACCTCGTTGTCGTCTGTGCATTAATAGTAACGGGCATGTTCTTTTTGACGGGCTGCTCTTCAACACCTGAAAGCGCCTTTTCCAAAGGGCCTGAATGGGTCTACAAAGGAAGTGGTGCATTTGACGCTGAAAAAGGAAAGGTTTTTTATGGGGTCGGAATTGCCTCGGGTATTAAAAACAAAGCACTGCTGGTAACGACTGCGGATAATCGCGCCAGGGCCGAAATCGCCAAGACCCTTGAGACCTATGTTGCCGTTCTGGCAAAAGATTACATGGCCTCCACAACAGCTGGAGACATGTCCGCATCATCGGAAGAACAACATGTAGAGCAGGCTCTTAAAACTTTTTCCAAGACAACGATTCATGGCGCCACCATTGTCGATCATTGGCAGGACCCGGCGGACATGACCATGTACGCCTTGTGTGAACTTGACCTGTTTGCTTTCAAGGATGCACTGGAGACCCACAAGGAATTGGATGCCAAAGTAAGAGATTACGTCAGAAAGAATGCGGAAAAATTGCACGACCAGCTCGAAGAGATGGAAAATAAATAGTAGATACCAGGGTCCAGCACTGATTCAACCCTATAAGGGATTAATTTTATTCACATCCAGCGTGTGATAAATTCTAAATCCGAATATCAAAATACGAAACAAATCTAAATATCAAATGCTCAAATGATTGAAGAACTCGCAGCAAGCTGCCAG
>JAOZSO010000452.1:0-3244 GCA_029939655.1 Desulfobacterales bacterium | reverse complement strand
GGCTTCGCCGACAGATTTACAGTCTGTTCCCTTTGACCACTCGGGAACCCCACCTGAACTATTGAACATCCGATCACCGAAAGCGAGCCACCCTGACCGCTACGGCGATGCAGTAACAACTTGATTTAAAATGGAGCCAGCGGAGGGACTCGAACCCCCGACCCACTGATTACAAATCAGTAGCTCTGCCAGCTGAGCTACGCTGGCACATTTTTAATATTTACAGCCTGTTGAAAGTATATATTAACTGCCGCCAGACAGAAACGATTTATGCGTTATGACTTGCCTGCTAATCCCGTAGCATGCGACAACGAACGCACCCGTTGTTGTGGTTCAAAACAGTGACTTGTATCTTATAGAACTATTTTTATCAACCCTAATATTGTTCAATTATATTCACCTATGAGTGATTATGCCATGATATAGTCTATAATCAATCATTTATGTTTTAATTTTGCTTGTTTTCTTCGATTTTCAAAATACTTTTGCCTGAATTGAGCGATTTTCGACCTTATATTATAGGACAATCAAAATGGGCCGAAACTGAGATGCCAAAAGGTGAAGTCATTTTTGCCCGAGCCCTGATTTATCACAGTAAGCTTTAATTTTTGAATATCAAGCCTCTTCCGTTATTTTCTGACAATATTTTGCTGGTGCAGGTAATTTTCACTAAGCGATTAGTTCCTTAGCTGTAAAATTAGTGTAATTTGTGGCAAAAACAATAAAAGCAATCACGAAAACACGAAATCTGAAAAACACGAAAATTTCCATGGTCTTTTTCGTGGTTTCGTACTTTCGTGATTTCGTGATAAAAGATTTTTTTCTTTTCCGGTTTATCCGGGTTATCTTGAAGCTTTATTCGAGGTCTCGGTTCTCCGGCTGTATTTGGCTTGACATACGATACTGTTTTCCCTATATAGTGTATGTTTATAGGATAGCATAATACAACATATGGTGTGAATTCCACACAGACAGAGTCTCTACCCGCTAAGCGGGTAAGCTTAGTGATGTTTGAATCATAGGCCCCTTGAACCCTTTCTCCCCACTGGTTTGGGAGAAGAACAAAAAATTAACCTTCAACTTTGGGATAAAACCTTGACAGAGATAACCTTCTTGTATACTTCTGCGATTCCAGAATCTAATATGAAACGTGAAACAGACCATAACAAGCACCAGGCATGGAAGGGTTGCCGATACCTTCTGAGCTTGTTCCTTTTGACCTTTTTGCTGGCCGGCTGTCAGCAACTGGCGCCCAAGCCTGACGCTCCGCCTGATCAGGCGTCCGCCAATGAATTTGGACTGCTGCGAGATAACGCTGTCTCTCCGGAAACGCCCCCTGATCCAGTGGCCGAACCACCCGAAGTTCCCGTGGAAAGCACCTTGCCGACGGATAAAGAGGCTGACGAAACGCTGGATGAACTCCCCCCCGACACCCCCGTTGATACAGATCTTGCAGAAACGAACATCGTTGACGAGATTATCCCTGAAAAGGAATTCGGCACCGTCGCTCCGCAGCAAATACAA
This sequence comes from Desulfobacterales bacterium, assembly GCA_029939655.1. Taxonomy (GTDB): domain Bacteria; phylum Desulfobacterota; class Desulfobacteria; order Desulfobacterales; family B30-G6; genus B30-G6. Next base: position 1,720 of record JAOZSO010000452.1, on the reverse strand, counting down.
CCCGAAGACAGGCAGGCATTATACCAGGTAGACGAGGCTCTGCCGGAAGATGCCGACACGGAAATACCGGAGCCGGTAATCGATAAAACACCACCTCCCCAAAAAACGACCCAGATGTTCCTTGACGAGGCACTTGGTTTTTGCAAAGCCGCTCAGGAATTCTGGCAAAAGGGAGAATTAGAAAATGCCCTCGAAGCGCTGGACCAGGCCTATTCCCTGATTCTCGACATCGAACTCGAAGACCAGCCCCCCCAGCAGATGCAGCAGAAGGAAGATCTCCGCTTCCTGATATCCAAACGCATTCTGGAAATTTACGCTTCACGCAACACGGTGGCAAATGGTAGCCACAACGCTATTCCATTGGAAATGAACCGCCACGTTAAGGCTGAAATACGGCTTTTTACCCAGGGCGGGGAAAAGAATTTTTTCAAGCAATCCCTTGTCCGGTCAGGTAAGTATCGACCCTTTATCCTTTCCAGGCTGAAAGAAGCCGGAATGCCCGAAGAGTTGTCCTGGCTGCCCCTCATAGAAAGCGGGTTCAAGGTGAAAGCCCTGTCCAAAGCCCGGGCCCTCGGTCTCTGGCAGTTTATTCCATCGACCGGCTATAAATTCGGATTGAAACGCAACAAATATATCGATGAGCGTATCGATCCCACTAAATCGACCAATGCCGCCATTGCCTATCTACAAGAGCTGCATGGTATTTTTGGAGACTGGATAACGGCGCTTGCGGCCTACAATTGTGGAGAGGGTCGGGTCCTGCGAGTCATCCGCGGCCAGAATATCAATTATCTCGATAATTTCTGGGACCTGTATGAACGGCTTCCCAGGGAAACAGCCCGGTATGTCCCCAGGTTTATGGCCGCAGTTCATATTATCAATAATCCCGACAAATACGGCCTCGGGTCGGTTGTGCCGGACACCCCTCTTGATTTCGAAATCGTAGAGGTCTCCAGACAGGTTCAGTTGACGGACATTGCCGGCAAAATAGGGGAATCCAGTAAAGTGATGAAAGAGTTGAACCCCGAGCTTCGCTACAACATCCTGCCTCCGGAAAACTATTTCCTGAAAGTGCCACCGGCAAAGGCCGACCGGTTGTTGGCATCCATCGGCAGCATCCCTGTTTCGCATCCGCCAAGACCAGCCTACGTAACCCATCGCGTCCGATCGGGCGAGACCCTTTCCGGTATTGCCGATAAATACAGAACCAGTGTCCGGCGTATTAAGCAGGCCAATAATCTCCGCTCGTCACATTTTATCGTGATCGGCAAAAAATTGAAAATCCCCCAACGGGGAACCGTCATAGTCCGTGCAGACAAAGCCGTAAAAAAACCTACCGGAAAGACCACTATCCACAAGGTGCGCAGCGGCGATTCACTCTGGATCCTTGCCCGACGGTATGGAACCACCACAAAGAAGATCCAGGCGTTGAATGGCCTGAAAAGAACCAACCTTTACATAGGACAGCGCCTGACGGTACCGGAATACCGCTATGAAAGCCCCGCCACGACCAGCACCAACCAATATCTCGTGCGTCGCGGTGACAGCCCGTACAAGATCGCCCAACGCCACAACATGTCTCTGGGGCACTTTCTGCGTATTAACGGGCTGACTCCCAGGAATAAAATCTTTCCAGGCCAGGTGCTGAAGGTGGAATAGACCCCAATCAAGGATATTGTCATATGCCCGATACGCATAGTGGTACAAATGTTGTTACTCA
>JAOZSO010000451.1:0-3244 GCA_029939655.1 Desulfobacterales bacterium | reverse complement strand
CAAAAGGCGGTCTGATGTACGAGGCGACCATCGGCGGCCAAAAGTTCAGTTTCACGGCAAAAGAGTGATGGTTGACATCAGTACCGGGTCCTCCACCAGAGGTGGAGGATTTAGATCAGAATTAATAAAAATGCACACATTCAGCCTTTACCCCAGTGTTCGTCGTTATCCGCCCCATATATCCTCTTACCTGCCTGCTATTTTCAAAAACACACCCGGGCTTGGACTTATTCAAATTCCGGGCAAATATTATCCATATTTTACTTGACAACTCAACGCATCTCTCTTAAACAGTATAGCTGTATATACATTTATAACTCTATACGTTCTTGTATGGTCCGGCAACGATCAAATGCGCCGGAAAAAAAGGAGGATGCCAATGCAGTTTCCGTTTAATTTAGAGGGTTACACCCCTGTTAAATTTGATCTATCCCAGAAAGAGCTTACAACCGATCAGATGGATCAACTGAGTGCGAATATTCAATTGGTTCGGGACAGTATTATATTTTTTACAGCCTTTGCAAATACCAAAGGTCTTGGCGGTCACACAGGCGGTGCGTATGATATCGTCCCCGAAATATTGATTCTCGATGGTTTTATGAAGAACGACGATTCCATATACCCTGTTTTTTTCGATGAGGCCGGCCATCGTGTTGCCGCCCAATACCAGATGGCAGTATTAAATGGACACATGCCCGTTGAATCTCTGTTTCACTACCGTGAATTCGAAAGTGGGCTTTATGGCCATCCGGAAAGAGATGATGCCAAGGGCATTTTCTTCAGTTCGGGTCGACTGGGACACCTCTGGAGCTACGTTAATGGTATTGCCACTGCCAATCCGGAAAAAACCATCGTTATGTTCGGCAGTGATGGATCCCAGCAGGAAGGCGGGGATGCAGAGGCCGCAAGATATGCCGTTGCACAGAACCTGAACGTCAAACTTTTCATCGATGACAACGATGTGACCATTGCCGGTCATCCCAGCGAGTATCTGAAAGGGTTCAGCGTCGTAACCACTCTCAAGGGACATGGCATGCCGGTGGAAACCTGCGATGGGGAAGACCTGGCAGCGCTTTACCGGAACATCCAGAAAATATTATCCACCGATGGGCCCATTGCATTGATCAATTATCGGAAAATGGGTCCCGGTATCAAGGGTATCGAAGGGACACCCAAGGGGCATGACGTCATAGCGGTTGATCTGGCCATTGATTACCTCAAAGAGAAAGAGCAAGATGCAGCCGTAAAAATATTAGAAAATGCGACCAAAGAATCGGTAACCCGAACATACCTCGGCAGTTCAAAGGAAAAAGCTAAAAACAGGGATAATTTCGGAAAAATTATCTGTGATATCCTCCAGGAGATACCCGACAGAAAATCGAAAGTGCTGGTGGTGGACTCGGATTTGGAAGGATCATGCGGGCTTCACCATATCCGCAAGACCTTTCCCGAGGTCTATGTACATGGCGGTATCATGGAACGGAACAATTTTTCAGTGGCGGCCGGGTTTGGTGCCACCCCGGGAAAACAAGGTATTTTCGGCACGTTTTCTGCCTTCCTTGAAATGGTTGTTTCAGAGATCACCATGGCCCGCCTGAACAACGCCAACCTCCTGGCCCACTTCTCCCATGCCGGTGTGGACGATATGGCTGACAATACCTGCCATTTTGGCATCAACAATTTATTTGCAGACAACGGCTTGCAGGAGAACGACACAACCCGCCTCTATTATCCGGCGGACTCCCATCAATTGAAGGCGCTTCTCGCCAGGATCTTTGATGACGAAGGCTTGCGCTTCGTATTCTCAACCCGATCTGCGGTACCTTATATACAAAATGAAGAAGGGCAACCCCTTTTTGATGGCAAATACCGCTTCAACCCTGGAAAAGACGAGATCATTCGTGAAGGCGATCAAGGGTATGTGGTTTCCTACGGTGAAATGCTCTACCGATGCCTGGACGCCGTGGATCGATTGCGGGAAGAAGGCATACGGGTCGGGTTGATCAACAAACCCACGTTGAATGTGGTGGATGAGGAAATGATGACCCGACTGGGCTCCACGGGTTTTGTACTACTGGTGGAGACCCAGAGCGTCAAATCAGGTTTGGGTGCCAGATTCGGCACATGGCTGCTTGAAAGAGGCACTTCAGCCGCGTACGCGCATTTGGGTGTTACACGGGAAGGCCAAGGCGGTATTGCAGAGCAGATACCCTACCAGGGTCTTGATCCTGAAGACATCCTGAACAAGATACGGTCAATGATTCAGGGATAGAATAAACGCCCATAAAATGCCTAAAGTTATGGAATCAAAATGCAAATAGTCGACCCCAACAACCCGATACCCAAATATCTGCAGATCAGCACATGGCTCAAGGAGGCGATCCAGATCGGAAGGTACCCTTTGGGAGATAAGATTCCCTCTGAAGTCGAACTTTCACGCATGTGCCAGGTCAATCGAAATACCTTGAGACAGGCTATTGCCGAATTATCCAAGAGTGGGCTTTTAACCAAGCAAAAAGGAAAAGGAACTTTTGTAACGGCATCGGAACCCAGCGCACTTAAGCATCAGCTCAACCGCATATCCAGTTTCAGTAAGGAGCTATCTGCCGCAGGAATCCAGGAGAATACCAGCCTGCTGAGTAAGGGCATAGAACAACCATCTGAACGTACTGCAAGGGCGCTTACACTGGGTCCTGATGCCGAGGTGATTGCCATACGGCGCTTGCGGACCGGTGACGATCTGCCTCTTATCTATGAGGAAACCTACCTGCCGGTTGAACTGTTCGATGGTATTTTAAATATGGATCTGACCGGATCCTTATACGAAATATTCACAAATGCGTTCAACACCGCACTAGCCCGCTGCGAGCAGACCATCACGGCCGTCAGTTTGAACGGCGAGATTGCCCGTTCCCTGAAATTGAAGAAAGGCGCTGCTGCCCTGTATATGGAAAGTGTGACTTATAACGACCATAATATGCCCATTGAATTTCTGTGTGGCTATTTTAGGGGCGATAAGTACGCATTCGCAGTTGAACTCGGGCGTTATCATTTAACAGAACAATAAACTCGCTACGCGATTTTATTAAACGCGACGGTGTCGCTTGTAGAACAACATGGTCACCAAGTTATGACGAGACATTGATATCAATTAGAACCTAAGATCGCTCAATTTAAGTAGAAAATTAATGCAGTTTAACTAGTGTCCGTTCAGAAATGAGGATTTTTTCGTGAGATCAAGGCG
>JAOZSO010000450.1:0-3245 GCA_029939655.1 Desulfobacterales bacterium | reverse complement strand
TGCGGGAGTTCGTTTTAAAGTCGGGCAACTGTCTGAGATCGTTAGGCGCCGTTAGATCCGCAGTATAAACTATATGGTTGCAAAGATAACCGGTCGTTACTTATAAACATATTTAAATACGGCTGGAAGCTGCGGGTCTTACGGCGCCTTATGAGTGAGTTTTGGCCGGCTTTAAAGCAAATTTCCGCAGACCGCCAAGACAACCCAGCTTGAGTTTTGTGGATAACCGGTTTAAGGCCGATGGGTGATCCCTGTGCGATCGTGAAACTGTTGGAGATAATTCTCAGTTTTTTGCTGATAGGACCACCAGCCAGTCTTCAACCTCAACCCCCGGAACCTCAAATTCATCCTGGGCATAAAACGCCTGCACTAATTTACCGGCGTCAGCAACCGGCTGCCCATTCAGGCTTGTTTCAAGACGTTCGATGGCATTACTCGGATAGCAGAAGAAATCACCGGAAAAATGCAGGTCCTCAAAACAACCGTCCACCACCGCATATTCGGCCCTAATGAGACCACCGGGCGCCTTGTGCATCCGGTGCAGCATGTCAACACCGGCACGAATCTTGATATCACGTCCGGAAGCTTTGACTCTCCCTTTCTGATAAAGCCAGTCGTCGCTTAGTAACACCGCCCCGTATTCATCCATTTTTGACTGCAGCGCTGCATCCTTTACGGCAGGCTGCATGGGGCCCAGCAGCTCCTGAAACTCTTCAGCCATCAAATCGTTCAGCCGGGCTTCGTCCCATTGTCCGGCCGTTTCCTCTCCGAGTTCCCGTTGGATGGTTGTCAGGTTCTTCTTGAGTGTCTGATGCACTTTGTCCCGAAATTTCTCATCCGGAACTTTCAGCACCCGGCTCATCATTTCATAATTGAAATCGACAATTAAATTGCCCACGAATACGATACACTCGCCGATCTCCGCCGCGCCTGTTCCTGATATTTTACAGTTGCCTGCAATCAGGTCATTTACCGGTTTGAATGTTACCGGTATACCGATACGCTGGTGAACATTGATGATCGGCTGCAGAAACTTTTTATAAAATGTAATTTTCCCTTTCGGAATAATGGGGTTATCCCGGTGAAGAATCAAGTGAAAAAAAAGCTGGCCACCGTCCAGATATACAGCACCGCCCCCCAAATCCCGCCTGAATACCGGAATGCTATTTTGCCGGCAAAATTCCATGTCCACTTCCTGCTCGGGGTCCTGATGGAATCCGATACAGACATAAGGCTCAGCGGGTGAGACCAGTGAAAGCGCCTCCTGCCCCATATGGGCCAAAGCATGATAGATCAGCTGTGAATCCAGCCAGGGGACTTTCCCCAGATTATATAATTTCATTTTGCCGCCTCCAATTTAGAAAACCCGCCAAGCATATCCGCAGGCAGGTTTATGGATTGAACCGCGATAGCGAGCACTTCAAGATGTCAATTTATATGCATAGCTCATCGTGCCCGCCAACATTTTACCCACTTCACAGGATCGGGCGGAATTGAACAAAATCGTTTTTTCCCGCCTGGTCAATCCAGCCCCCAATTCTATCCGGATATTGAAAATGCTTGAAACCGGCCGGCTTTTCTCCACCCGGCACTCAATTCCCACAGCAATCATTTCCAGAGAGATCTGTTTATTCGCTGCAACCGCAGCAATCGTCAGAACAATTCAACTACCGAGGGCACCAAGAATTAATTCGGTCGGACACGTCTGCTTTATGGCATCAACGCTGCCTTCGGCTATCCGAAATGTATTCGTGCCGGTTTGCACCACGGCAGTCCCGGAGTCAAATCGTATTTGCACACTATAATCAACCATCTTACCGACAGATCCCCAGGCCAAAAGACCCGGCATTAATTATAACCCTATAGCTGATATAAAATTCCGCTAACCCTGTTTCAGGGCCCGGCGAACCAGCTGAATGATGTCCATCACCTCGAGGGGTATTCTATTTCTTCTCACATAGGTGAGCATGGTCCTGACACATTGCTGGCAGGACGTCACGATGGCCTGGGCACCGGTGGCCAGTGCCTCTTCGACTTTTCGTTTTGCAATTTCAGCTGCCAGCTGGGCATCGACCATCTCAAGATTACCACCACCACCACAGCATTGACAGTTTTCACGATTGTGCGGCAGTTCGACAAACGTGATCCCGGGGATAGATTGGATGACCTCCCGCGGTTCGTCAAATATCCGCGCGCCTCTTCCCAGGTCACAGGGGTCATGATAGGTGACGGTCATGGGCAGCTCTTTGAACGGTACTTTATTCTGTTCGATCAACCTGCATAAATACTGGGTTGCGTGTGAGATTTTAAACGTTTTGGGATAATATTCAAGCCACATCTGGTAACAGGACGGACAGGCAAAAACAACTTCCTTCGCCCCTTTCTTTCGGATCGCCTCAATGTTGTGATCAATATACCCCTTGAGCTCTTCAGGCATACCCGCCCCCAGCAGTGGAAACCCGCAACACCACTCCTCCTCGCCCAGGAGCGTAAAGTCAACCCGGCACGATGTCATTATCTCCGCCAGGGCGATGGGGATTTTTTGAGCCACCGGAAAATAGGATGCGACACAACCGGTGAAGTAAACCACCTCGGCTTTGTCTTTCAGGAATTCGTCATCGGGTGGATCCCGCATATCTTCAACCCACTCGATCCGCTCTTCATTGTCCTCACCAAAAACATTGTGCTCGTTATCTAAATTTTCCCGAACTCTTTTCAATTTTTTGGGATAAACGTTGGTGTGAACCAGATCCTGGCGCAAGGCAAGCCATAAATCCTTCAGATTGATCCCCACCGGGCATACTTCCTGGCAGTTGCCGCAGAGAGTACATCGAAAAACAGTATTGCTGTAGTTGTTCCACTGGTCTTCGGACAATTCATTGGCTCGAAACAGTCTGCTCAGGAGACTGCTTCGGCTTTTTAAAATCTTCCGGATGCCATCAATGCGGTATACGGCCGACAGTTCTCCATCCCCGGCAGCGGTGACCGCCGGGCAGACATCGGCGCATATCCGGCAATTCGTACAGGCTTCAATTTCCAGAATTTGCCTGAAACTGTAATCTTTATTGGCCATAAAGTTCGGTCCTTTATAGAGGTTGTCATAAAGATGTTTCGAATAAGCTATCGGCTCAAGGGGTTTCCATATTTTTTTCAAAAGGACATATCATGATCAATCTGCATCACTAGCGGTGTGCCCTGCCGGATTGATGATGTTTCTGCGGCCTTATGTTACTAACAACCGGCCG
>JAOZSO010000449.1:2262-3251 GCA_029939655.1 Desulfobacterales bacterium | reverse complement strand
TGATATTCATGCACTGGTCGTCAAAACTGTTGGCCTACTCGATGTGCTGAAGGATGCACTTGCCGGCGAAAAAGCAATTCGTGTTGCATTTGTATTCGGTTCCCTGGCCGGTGGGGCAGAAAATTCCGGAAGTGATATCGATATATTGGTTATAGGAGATTTGGGCCTTCGCTCATTGACGCGTCTTTTGCATGGGTTAACAGAGAAACTTGAGCGTGAGATCAATCCATATATAATGACCCCAAAAGAATTCAACTCCAGAAAATCTGAAAATGAGCACTTTCTTACCACAGTCTTAATGGATTCAAAGCTTTTTATCATTGGGGATGAAGATGAGCTTAAAACAATGGTCTAGTGGGGAGGTTCATCGAAAACAGCTGCTTGATCAGTGGATTGCTCGCTTAAATACATTCCTTGACGTCGCTGAAGGAAGCATCGGTCAAATCGGTGGTGGTAAACGAAAACCAACCGGCATCATCGATGTGGCCACGATTCAGAGCTTGAGTAGAAAAGGTGTCGTGGATGATATCGTTGCTGATTATGGCTATCTAATTGTAGATGAATGCCATCATATTTCTGCGCGAAGTTTTGAAATCGTAGCCCGGCAGACAAAAGCCAAATATGTAACGGGCCTCTCAGCAACAGTTGTCCGAAAGGATGGTCATCATCCAATTATATTTATGAATTGTGGTCCTGTTCGCCATAAAGTCGAAGACGGAAGTGATGATCTTTGATTATGTTGATGCTGAAGTGCCGATGCTTGTTAGAATGCACAAAAGAAGGCTTACCGGTTATCGGGCTATCGGACATAGGGTAGACAGAAATTTCTCTATTAGCCCACCTAATCTGAAAAAAACTTTTCACAACCCTCTTGAACATATCACTTGAGGAAAAATTGGTGATTAGTGTAAGACGCATATGAAAAAAACAACACAGACTGCAATAGATTCAAAATACATACTTTTATTCTCCTGTAAATATTAGATCTT
>JAOZSO010000449.1:0-2252 GCA_029939655.1 Desulfobacterales bacterium | reverse complement strand
TTGCAATTTTTTGCTTCCCAACAATTAATATAATCTTATTGACATCTGCTAAACAATTTTGTATGTAAGTGTACAAATTATTGTATGAATAAATACATATAATTGTATGAATAGATACAAATGGAATATAGATTAAATAAAAACCGTCTTCTCGAAATTCTTGGAGAGTGGAACCGTTTCCTCAAACGTAAGGTCCACCTGATTGCCTGTGGTGGTACAGCTATGACCTTGATGGGTGTGAAACCTTCTACAAAAGATGTCGACTTCATAGCTCCTAAGGTTAGAGAGCATGATTACTTGACGAAACAATTAAAGGCACTGGACTACAAACAGGTAACCGGCTCTGGATGGAAAAGAGCTGGAGAGGATTTCTAGTTCGACATTTTTCGCGGAAACTGTATTCATACAACGGAGCTGCTGGAATCCCCTCTTGAAGAGAGGAGGCACTCCACCCTGAAAGAATTTTCGCATCTTTTTATTGGCATTTTGAACGATTATGATTTGATTGTCAGCAAATTGATGCGGGGAACCAGTGTTGATTATGAAGACTGTCTGAGTTTGACCGAAGCTCACTTAACAGAAATTGATATGAGTAGGCTCATCCAACATTTTTATTCAATGATTAGTTACGATGTGGCTGAAGATCGTATAAAGCCGAATATCGATCATTATTTAGAATTGTTGCGGGAGAAGGGGCTTTATGACTGATAGAAAACTTTTAAGCAGTTTGTCGAAACTCGGTTTTTCGATGTTTGAGCCAAGCGAGGAGCTGGATGTCAACGAAACTCTGGCAGCGGTCGTTAAGAGCCATGACACCCGTTTATGGGAAGGTTTTCCAGTGTTGCTTGCAAATGTGGCTGAAAGTTATCAGCTTGCACCAGAACAGGTCGAACAACGATTAAAGAGCAAAGAAGAGAAAGATCTTTTTCACCGATTAATGCTCATGTCCGGGACCTTGTTTTCACATTATCGCTTGTCGTTTTCATGGTGGAATAAGCTCCAAAAGGGTCTTTCCAAAAAAGATAACGCATTGGTCAAAAAATGGAAAAGCGATTTGGCCAACAACCGGACGCTGAAATGTAAAGACGCAGAGCTTGATCCGGAGCGTCTGAAAGGACTTTTTGAACTATATTTTGAAAAAAAGGCTGAAAAAGGCAGGCGGCGAAAAGAAAAATATGAAGAGTTTTCTTTAGAGTATGCTCTGTCACAAGTTTTTTCGCCAAAGCAAAAAGAACTGTTCAAGAAAAAACTGGAAGGACTCCCTTTTACGAAAACCGAGCAGGAGTATTACTCTCGGACGGTCAAGAAGAAAGTAGTCGCGCTGGCGAATTCTGAGTTGCATAGTTTATCGAAAAAACTTTTGGGGCTATAAATCAATTCAGCATATTCTAAACCGGAATCATTAACCGTGTCCATTATTTGCCGCCCGCTCGACAATGACTCCATATTCAAATATTCCTTTTTTTAATCATCTCTGCGTTTGAAATTAGCGATTAGCGAAAGATGTCATCCATGGGCAGCACCAGTACGCTTTTAGGCAAGCATGTAGTGTCGACACCTCACTAAACCTCGTAGTTGCATAAACAACATGGCAAATAATAGATAATGACCTGTTAACTTTACCAATATCGTCGCGATAGTACCAACCCCTGGATTTCTCTACTGGTGTATTCATCCGACTTCACCCTTAGACGCCTTGACTCTGAGGCCCTCCGGTTTTTGCAACGTTGGGGTAAATTATCTTTTTCCGAATATTTAAACGCGTAGCAAGATTGTGGAGATTGCTTCGATGCATCCCCAATTCTCTTGCGGCAGCAGCCCAGTTACCCTTTTTATGCTCCAAGATACGCTGGATCACTTGTCTCTGAAAATTCTTGGTTGCTTCACGGAGCGAATATCCAGATGGCATAGGCGGTGGTGACGATTGGAAATCACGTTGAGGAAGATTCGGGACCGATGATAGGTCGTCACCTAAATGACCTGGGTTCACAATCACTTGACCCCCCGGGGTGAATTCAGCCGATGCCTTGAGGATTGATCTTGATAATATGTTCTCCAATTCTCTAACATTGCCGGGCCAGGCATAACGGCTTAATACATCCATTGCGTCAGTGCTGATTCTCACAGGCCCGAGCCCTAATCGTCTCTGCATGCGTTCACTGAAGAAGCCGGCCAACAGCGGAATGTCCGTTTTTCGTTCTCTCAAAGCCGGCACCCTAAGCGGGTAAACATTTAGACGATGAAAAAGATCC
>JAOZSO010000448.1:0-3254 GCA_029939655.1 Desulfobacterales bacterium | reverse complement strand
CAACTTATTGATATTACATCTCTTTATTAATTATGTTTACAAACTTGGGTTAGGACAACGGCGTTGATGGTTAAAAACGTTTTCCCGAGGGCAATGGAAAATCGTTTTAACAGAACTACCGAGAGAATATCCAACCCTCCGGCAGAGCCGCGGGACCTGAGGGTCAGTCCGGCGCCGATACCCGTAAGGATGCCTGCAAAAATGGTGGCCAGGAGTTTGTCCTGTAATGGAATGTTTACGTGGACCCATTCAAGAGTACCGGTTAAGGTCAGCATGCCGACAATGCTGTAAATAAAGAAGCGGCGACCCACAAAGGCCCAACCAATAGCAAAAAGGGGTATGTTCAGAAGCAAATAGAGGGGTGCCACCGGCAGAAACGAAAAAATGTAATGAAGCAAGAGTGCCGTACCGGTGACGCCGCCACTCAGAAACTGATGGGGTATGACGATACCGTTGACGGCCACGGCAATCAGCGTGTTCCCAAGGCCTATCAAAACGAGGTTTTTAATGATATCAATAGCAATGTCGAATTTTCGGGTATGGTTTTTTATGTCTGCGTTCATGCGTATTCTCCTTTTAGGATCAATCCGCGCAAAGCTACGTCGTGTCCTCGGGTTGTCAAGGCCGGCAGACCATATCTTGACATTTTTTTCACGCTATGACATTTTGACAGGTGATTCCGGTTGGTGTGTCAACGGATGTCGCCAAGGGTGTTATAAGTATAACAAGTTGATATCATATGATAAAACACTTTTATAATTTATGAATGTGTTGTATTGAAAAAAAATCTCACATAATCGTTGATCAATAGGCCCAAAAACATTATAACGCCATCCCTGTACAGATTGATGACCCATAAAAAATACGGAGAGATGTCCGAGAGGCTGAAGGAGCACGACTGGAAATCGTGTGTGCTGTTAATAGCGGCACCGAGGGTTCGAATCCCTCTCTCTCCGCCATTTTCGTATGACAAGCCCGTACCGGATTCAATGGGTCACAGCATCTGCGAATAAACAGGAGTACTTTTCAGAGGTCTCAGCATTTTTCTGAGGGTTTCCCATCCATGTCTTACTTGGTTCTTGCAAGAAAATACCGTCCACAAACCTTCGATGAGGTCGTGGCACAAACACATGTCACCCAGACGCTGAAAAATGCCATTTCATCGGACCGATTGGCCCATGCGATCCTGTTCACCGGTCCCAGGGGTACCGGTAAAACGACCATCGCACGGATACTGGCCAAGGCAATGAACTGTGAAGCAGGCCCTGCACCGGTACCCTGCAACACCTGTCGTTCATGTTCTGAGATTACTTCCGGAAGCGCCACGGATGTTTTCGAGATCGATGGTGCATCGAACAATGGTGTGGAACAAGTCAGAGATATCCGGGAAAATATCAAGTACCTGCCGGCGCACAGTTCTTACAAAATTTATATTATTGATGAAGTCCACATGTTGAGCACGGCCGCTTTCAATGCCTTGTTGAAAACCCTGGAGGAACCGCCCGCCCATGTCATTTTCCTGCTTGCAACAACTGAGCCGAGAAAAATTCCGATTACCATCCTGTCCCGGTGTCAGCGGTATGACCTGAAACGGATCGAGACTTCCGACATAACCGAGCACCTGATGTCAATCTGCCGGAAAGAAGGTCTTGATATTGCCGATGAGAGTTTTGATCTTGTCGCCAGGGAAGCCGACGGCAGTATGCGGGACGCCTTGAGTCTCCTCGATCAGGTGACCACCGGTGCCGGCGGGACCGTAACACACAGCGAAATTCTGGATGTCCTGGGAGTGGTCGATCGGGCAGTTGTATTCGAACTGGCAGATGCGACATTCCGAGGAGATGCCCCGCGGATTCTGAAAATCATTGATACGGTTTATCGGCACGGCCATAGCATCGTCGACCTGTATACCCGTTTAATCGAGCATTTCAGAAACCTGTTGGTGGTCAAATTGAGCCCTGAATATCATAAACTTATGGACCTTCCTTCCCACGAGATCGATATTCTGCAGAATCAGGTTCAGGGGGTTTCCCCGCTGCACTTGAATCAAGTCCTGGGGGTGCTCTTTGGAGAAGAACGTACCATCAAGTGGTCTTCACGACCCCAGATGGCGCTTGAAGTGGTGATGATCAAGTTGCTCAATATAAGGCCGGCGCTGCCCATCGATGACCTGATTGAAAAGCTTGATGACATTCAGAAACAATTTTCGTCGGTGCAGGATCTTTCCTTGTCTGAAACGCAAAAAAGGTTTGAAACCGTTGTTGAGCCATCTGTCATAAAACCACAGACAGACCGGCAGAAGAACGCATCTCTTGCAGAACCAACCTTGTCGGATCCGGTATCATCTGTGCCCGGTGACGAAGCAGATCCATGGCAGTCAATCCTGGATGTTATTGCGGAACGGTATCCGTCTCTGGCTCCTAATCTGGCCCATTCCAGGCTGGTAAAGCTGTCTGAGAAGACACTTGAAATCGAGGTTAACGGTAGCGATTTTAATTACAAACGTATGCAGCGAAAAGAAAATGTCAAAATACTCGAGAGTGTTTCCCAGTCTTTTTTCGGGCGACAGATGAACGTCGTAATTCATGCCGGGGTAAACATGAACGGTCAACCCAAAAGAGAAAAAATCGATGCAGTAAACCGATTGAAGAAGGATCTTCTGCACCATCCCCTGGTGGCAGATGCCATCGAGATCTTCAATGGAAAGCTGGTGGATATAAAAACAGGTTAATTCCTTAAGTGCAAAATTTGTGTATTTTGTGACAAAAAAAATTCAAGCAATCACGAAAACACGAAATCTGAAAAACACGAAAATTTTCATGGTCTTTTTCGTGGTCACGCGGCGCAAGCGCCTGCGCTGCGCGTTCGTACTTTCGTGATTTCGTGATAAAAAATCTTTTTCTTTTCCGGTTTATCCGGGTTGGGAGGTATAAAAATGAAGGGTATGGGTAAAATGATGAAACAGGCTCAGCAGCTTCAGTCAAAAATGCTGAGAATGCAGGAAGAGCTTGCGGACAAGACCGTGGAAGCCAGCGCCGGTGGCGGCATGGTTCGGGTTGTGGTCAATGGCAAGCAACAGATCGTTGCCCTTGAAATTAAGCAGGAAGTCGTAGATCCGGATGATGTCGAAATGCTCCAGGACCTCGTTCTCACAGCTGTCAATGATGCCTTGACACGATCACAGGAAATGATGTCGGGAGAGATGAACAAGCTGACCGGGGGAATGAATATACCGGGCCTTACTTAAATCCGAA
>JAOZSO010000447.1:0-3255 GCA_029939655.1 Desulfobacterales bacterium | reverse complement strand
TGATAAATTCTAAATACGAATATCGAAATACGAAACAAATTCAAATATCAAATGCTCTAATGTTTCAAACATAGTGCTTGAACTTGTATCTCCAAGGTCTTGTTTTGGTCATTCGAATTTGGATCATTAGGTATTGCCCTTCGACCTTGCTCAGGGCGGTGAGCCTGTCGAACCGTTTAGGATTTCGAATTTCGTGCTTCGGATTTAAGAAACTAACGACATCGGCATAGCCAAATATCTCTGACCTGGCTCAAAGGACCAGGTTTTAAATGACAGAATAAAATCAGGGCACGTCTTGCTCCAGTGTCTCCATGTCAAGAAGCGTCGAATCGATATTCCCCTGACCACCTGCCTCATACAACTGCACAAAACTCTGGGCAATTCTTCGACTGAAAAAGTCCAATTCCCCCAGTGCCGTAGGCGCCAGCGGAATCAACGATTGCCGGGCCAGGGTGTCTGCATAATTCATCAGTTTTTTTCCGAACACGATATAAAAATTGTAATTGTAAGGTCTGGGACCCGATGAGTCCGTAGGGTCTTCCAGCCATCCGGACAATTCCTGAATCGGTTTTATAAATGCCTCCCCGAGCCGATCGAGAACCTGTGCCGCCTCCCGGGGATATATGCCGGCTCCCATAGCGGACATGGACTGCTGCAGAGAATCAGCGATGGCCGATTCCCTGGCAAATGGTTCTAAATTGAATTTCAAATCATACAACCGATAGGAGGGCTCCTCGAGGAGCCGTTTTTGCCGGTATTGTACTTCATCATGAAACAGTCGAACATCCCTGATAAGTCTCTTGTGCAGATTTAAGGCATTTTCTATTTCAAGAAAAGTTTCCTGGTTCTTTTCATCTTTAAAAATTAAATACCGGCTATCCACCAAAACAGGCTCGAGCGTACTCTCCAGGATATCCTGATATTGTGCCTGCTGGTAATCATCCCAGCGTTTCTTTTCCGCCAGCAATGTCCGATAAATCTGCTGGATTAAAAAAGATTCTCTATCCAAGTTCTCTATGGAACCCTGAGAATGGTTAATTCTCGATCGCAAGGGCTCCATGGCGGTTTCATTTAACATTGAAAATTCGATCGTCCGACCGACCAGGACCCTTTTCAGGCGATGGTTCTGTTTTACCAGCCCCTCGATCTCTTTTTTAAGTTTTTCATTCTCGGCCCCGAGCTTTGCATTGGCTGTCAACAAATCGGATCGAATATAAGACCGTACCATTTCCACCAGGTCTCTCTTACCCATAAAATAGATAACCGCTACCAATACAAGCAGGCTGGAAAGCGTCCAGAAAAGGCCTGAGTTACGTGAGTTTGCCATAGACTTGACTATATCCTGTGGATAGAGATGGGGTCAAGTTCAATCATCCGACCTCGTTCGTCCATGGACATGCCTGTTTCAATATGATATTTGAGATAGCTAAAACCTGAACTGAGCGATTTTTATCTCGATCTGCACCGATCTCTTGCGGATCGAGGGTTCGCAAAAAGCCTCGACAGATCCACGGGTATGCCTGTGTTTTTTGCGAACCCTTCTCCATCAAGATTTCGGCACACCTCTTCGGGAAAAATCGCTCAGTTCAGGTTCTAGTAAAATTATACGATTCTGATTCGACCCCATAGCCGAATCAACATTGGAGTAAATCCCTATGGTATTTTCCCGTACGGCCTGTTTCAGGAGGCTTTTTGGCATGACAAGATGGATAGGTGTTTGGGCTTTGTCGATCCTTATTATCTGGGACATCTCTACTGTCTGGTCCCTTGATTTAAACCTTCCGGAAACTGCCTACCAGGGAGACATGGTCGTCGGCAGGTCTGAACCAACAGCCGAAATCTGGATAAAAGGAAAACGTCAGTTGATGGGACCGCAAGGGTATTTCGTTCTGCCGATCCCACGCGACCGGAAAACGGATTTTCGGGTAACCGTAAAGTCAAAGGCCGAAACCCGGTCGCGCATCATCCGCATATTGGCCTACCCCTGGCGTACTCAGAAAATCAAGGGCCTGCCCCAACAGTATGTCACGCCCACTCCCGAACAGCAGGAAAGAGTCATATCGGACAACCGCAAGGTCCTAAACGTCCGGGGCGACCATCCCTACCCCATCCCCTTCTTCATCCGAAAAGGTTTTATCAGACCTGTTAACGGGACCGTGACCAGTCCCTTTGGCCTGAACAGGGTCTTGAACGGCAAACCCAAAAACTTCCATTCAGGCGTCGACTTTGCAGCACCCATTGGCCATCCTGTACGTTGCCCGGCCAACGGAATTGTCAGGCTGGTTGATTCGGGCATGTTTTTGATGGGGAAAACCCTGATGATCGATCACGGCCTGGGCGTCACCTCCATTTTTATTCACCTGAATGCCATAACGGTTAATACCGGAGATCTGGTCAGGCAAGGGGAACTCATTGCACGCGTTGGAAAGACAGGCCGGGCAACAGGCCCGCATCTTCATTGGGGTATCAGTGCCGGCCGGACAGCCTTGGATCCTCTGCGGCTGCTTAATCGTCAATTCCACTGACTGGATTGAATTCCCGGACCAAAGGACCCGACATTGCTTCAACTCTAAATGAGTTTACCTTTGGAAATACTATTTTGTGAAATTCTAAATACGAATATCGAAATTCGAAACAAATCTGAATATCTAATGCTCAAATGACCAAAACCTGGCTCATGGCCTTAAACATTAAACTGTTTGTTTGGGTCATTCGGATTTGTGTCATTTGGTATTGTTTCGTATTTCGAATTTCGTGCTTCGGATTTTTGCAGTCAGAGTCATCCGTATAGCCAAATGGCTCTGTTATAGCTTAAAGGGTCAAGTTTTAAATATAAGGCAAAACTAGCTTCCCACGGAATGGCATCACATGTTATATAGACATCATGCCTGTGTACGAATATGAACATACAGAACACCCCTGCTCCATCGGTCGGATATTCGAAGTTACCCAGTCGCTGAAAGAGCGCCCTCTCAGAAAATGCCCCCAATGCGGCTGTCCAATAAAAAAACTGATCTCGCTGGTGGGAGTCAGTACGCCCAAAACCAATAGCGAACTCCGGGATCTGGGGTTTACAAAACTGGTCAAGCGAGATGACGGTATCTATGAAAATGTTACCGCCAGAAATGGAGACAGCCGGTATATGGAGCGGGGAAAGCCTGAGACAGTGCCGAATGTAGCTAAGATTACAGCGGATTAGATACCTGGGTCCAAAGGGCCCGGCACTGATTCAACCCTATAAGGGATTAATATTAT
>JAOZSO010000446.1:0-3279 GCA_029939655.1 Desulfobacterales bacterium | reverse complement strand
TCATGGCGTCCAACGCCGATATCGCGGAAAAAGACCATTTGTGGATGGGCACTAATTAAAAAATAGCTGCTGCACATCCTTTAAGGACAAGGACTTACACACTACGATAGCTCGCTCATTATCTTGGATGCGGGTATCGCCCACGGCGACTTGCCATTCTCCATCACGGAAAATAGCGCCGATGATAATCTTTCCATAATAGGAGGGATCCAGTTTGGACAGGGGTTTGCGGGTAATGGGCGCGTTGGGTTCGGCTACGATTTCCACCATTTCCGCATCGAAACCATGCAGATGGGCTACGGACAACAGCTGCCCCATACGTATAAACTTCAGGATCTCGTTACCGGCCAGAATTTTTTTGTTCAATGCGATATCCGACCCCATGGTAGCGGCCAGCACCAGGTAGTCCTCTTTATTGACCAGGCAGATCGATTTTCTTCGTTTAGATTCTTCATGACTATCTGCCCCGTTCATGAGGTGCTTTGCCAGCAGACAGCTCATGATATTGGTTTCATTATCCCCGGTTGCAGTGATAAATGTGTCCATTTCCAGCAGGCCTGCCATTTGCAGCACATTGACGTCTGAACCGTCTCCATGCAGGACCTCCGCATTTTTTAAGGTGAAAGATAATTCTTCCGCCGATGTTTCATTTTTCTCGACTATGGTAACCTGAACTGTTTTTTCCAACAGCTGGGCGACGCGACTACCAATCAGACCGCCACCTAAAATCATCACCTTGTGACTGTGTTGCTGCTTGTCGCCGGTGAATGCCATCAATTTGGGTAGATCCTTGGTTCCGGCCATAATAAAAATCTGGTCCTGAGGCAACAGCGTGTTATTGCCACCCGGAATAACGGTGGTAATACCGCGGGCAAGGGCAACGACTCGAAATGGAAACTCATGATAGGTCTGAGAAATCTCTTTCAGTTTTTTGTAGGCAAGTGGTGATGATTCCCGTATGCGTGTCGCCATAACCTGGATTTGTCCATCTGCAATACCGATGATATCATTGCCCGCTCTGAGTTTGATGATCCTGACAATTTCCTGAGCAGCCAATTCTTCCGGGTGAATAATCAGGTCGATTTTTAAATCTTCAACCGTAAGAAACGAATCTTCATTACCGAATTCCAGAGACCGGACCCTGGCGATTTTACGCGGGATCCCAAAGCGATGGGCAATGAATGAAGCCATCATGTTCACGGCGTCGTTATTGGTAACGGCGATGAGATAATCCATTTTCTCTGCATTGGCTCCGCGCCAGCATTCTATACTCATGGCATTGCCTTGAATGATCCGGGCGTCCAGAGTACCGTCTGCTTCACGAATCAACCGGCCTTCCGACTCGATGACGGTAATGGTATATCCTTCATGGGCCAGTCGTTTTGCCAGGTAATATCCAACCCCGCCGAGGCCGAGGATCAAAATATTTTCAGAGATGGTGCTTTTTTTCCCAAACATGAATATTGCCAATATATTTAAAGGTTAGAGGATAAGATTCTTCTCCAAATAATTTTTTAGCAATTCACTCGAACCCTGGAATCCTTGATCCCTCTAACCCTTTGTTTGGATCAACTCTTTTGGAGATGATCCGAAGATAATAAGTTGATAGATAAGACATTGCTTTTTTGGCGATAAAGTATAGAGAGACGATGATGGCATGTCAAGATTCTAATTTCTCACGTCCGTGGCAGACGCATTCACTGGTACAAAAATGGTGTTCATGGTCCATCGGACATAAAACAACGTGAAAATGGTGGCCGACCAGGTGACCAGAAAAATTCCCCACCAAATTCCCGTAAGACCCATCCCCATCAGACTGGCCAGTACGTAAAAAACAATTGCCGGTGCCAAAATCTGACGATAAATCCCTATCCAAATGGCGTACAGAGGTCGCTTCAATCCCTGCAAGGCAGCTACGGCCACAAACAGAATAATGTAAGCCCAGTATATGAAGGCTGAAATTCTTAAATAAAAGGTGCCGATGTCCAGCACCGATTCATCCTCCGTGAAAATCTGCATAATGTCATGGGGAAAAAAGAAAACAATGATCATGCTTACTGTGGTAATGAAGATACCATACAGCATTGCTTTTCGATACACCTCCCGGCAGCGTTGATAAAATGAGGCACCGTTGTTTTGACCCACCAGGGTCAGGGTCGCGGAAGTAAGCCCCATGATGGGCAGCAGGGCGATCTGGTCCACCCGGGTTGCGATGCCGTAGGCGGCAACAGCAGCCTGCCCGTATTTGCTGATGAACCAGGTAATGATGAAAATACCAATGGCAATACTCATGGTATTCAGGCTGGCCGGAAATCCCTGCTTTGCAATATCCAGAAAAAAGCGGTGGCGTGGTATGAACATGGTCCAACATTCCCGGCAGATCAAACCGGACTGGATGACGCGCATGCTCATAAACAGCGTGCTGAACAGCTGAATTAAAATTGTAGCCCATGCCACACCGGTAAGACCCATTGCCGGCAATCCAAACCCGCCGTAGATAAACCAGGGATCGAAAAGCAAATTGAGGAAAAAACCGATAATCAATACATTGCGAAATGATTTGGTGTCGCCTTGGGCGGTGAGAATTGCATTTAAAACAAAGGTCAGGGAAAAGAATACAAGACCGTAAAAAATGATGTTGATGTAAGACAGCGAGATCGCCAGATAGGTGCCTTTAGCTCCTAGAAAACCAAACAAATAAGGTGCTGCAAAAAGACCTGTCAGCGTTAGCACCATGGACAAAAGGATGGTGAACGACACAGATTGAATGGCATAAAGTTGTGCTTTACTCTCATCACCGGCGCCCAGGGCGTTGGCGATTAATGCCGTCGTACCGGTGCTGATACCAAACCCAATGGCCAATATGATAAAAAACACCGGAAAGGATAAGGACAGTGCCGCTATGGCTTCGGTGGAGATCAGGCCGCTGAAATAGGTATCCACCACATTAAACATGGTATTGAAAAACATACCGATACTGGCGGGGATTGCCAATTGGGCAATCAACCCGGGAATTGGTTTTGTGATCAAGCCATTATCTGCGTTCATAGATGTTGATCCACTTTTAATCTGAGATATGGGTTTTCGTTTTATGCTTACAAACGGAGAGATACCGTCTGTACTATTACACGATTTCAGCAGCAATAATATGCATCGGGTTGTGGTGTGTCAAATATTCCCCGTAGCTGCATAAACAACATGGCAAAGGACAGATAATATTGACATCAGGCCCTAAGCGACTTATGTTTACAAATGCCACATTGTGGCTTTTTTTTATCC
>JAOZSO010000445.1:1950-3282 GCA_029939655.1 Desulfobacterales bacterium | reverse complement strand
AGCATGGTATCGGACCGGGTTACAATACCGATAACCCGGTCATTTTCGACCACAGGAAGTCGACCCACGTCGTATTTCACCATCAACTGAGCCGCCTTTGTTGGACTCTTACCCGGTGCAATGGTGACGATCTTTCTGCTCATATAAGCCTTTACCGGTGATTTCATCTGCTTTGTTTTTTTTATTTTTCGAAAATCTCGTCTGGAGATAATCCCCACAAGTTCATCATTTTCCAGTACGGGTACGCCTGTACACCCTTTTTTACGAAGCAGAAAGGCCACATCTTCCATGGTGTTGTTGGATAGTACCGTTACCACGGGAAAAGACATGATATCGCTGATTTGAGCCGATGCCGGCTGATTTCCCTGAATCAGTGTGAGGATCTTTTCACGGACAGCCTCCGGGCGACTGTTTTTCAACATGGCAGAGCCGGCCCCTGGGTGTCCACCACCGCCAAGACCCCGCATGACTAAACCAATGTCGATTTTATCGGCATGGCTCCGGCCGATCACCATGCAGCTGTTTTTCTGTTTATTGAAGAAGACTCCCACCGCAGCATCGACGTTCAGTATCTCACGATACATTCGCATGACCACAGCCAGACTTTCCACATGGCCGCCGATTTCCATGTGACTGACGCTGATGGTGTGCCCCTTTATCCGAAGACGCTCGGCATCCTGAAGCATGCTGAAAAGGATTTCTTTCTGTTTTTCACCATAAGCCGGTCGTAAGAAAGATGTGGCAACCGTCAAGTCGGCTTTCAGCTCCAGTAAATAGGCGGCAGCATAGGCATCTTCCGCGGTTGTGGATGGGAATGTCAGGTTGCCCGTGTCTTCATAGATCCCCAGAAGAAAAAGGGTTGCCTGAATAGGAGTTAGAATATTCCGTTCCTGTTTGATTCTGCGGAGCAGCAGGGTGATGGTGGCACCTGTGACCTCACAGACCATCCAGGGGGTGCTTATGTTACCACGTATGGGGTGATGATCCCAGAGCTGGATATCGAGATCGTTCCTTGTCTGGAGACTCGCCATTCCTTCCAGGCGTTCCCATTTATTGGTATCTACGACGGCCAGGTGGTTCACTAAATCCAGATCCACCTCTTCGAAGGTATGGGTTTTAAAAACATCCTTGTGGATCGATAAAAACGCTTTCACATTGGGATTGACCTGTTTGGGAAGAACAGGAATCGCGTCTGGAAAGAGTATTTTAACCGCCATGACAGATGCCAGCGCGTCAAAATCTGCATTTCGATGGGTGGTGATGATTCTCATAGTTCTAATTCTTCTCCCAATTAGTTGGGAGAAAGGGTTCCAGGGTTCCAGGATTCAAGGA
>JAOZSO010000445.1:0-1940 GCA_029939655.1 Desulfobacterales bacterium | reverse complement strand
ACTCAACTTTTGGTTTTCACCATAGAGAGAGCGCCAGGGGATTATTCATTTCGTTTTCTTGGGTTATAATCCCGTTAATTTGAAGATGACCCAAGCTAGCAGGAAAGCAAGGTCTCGTCTTTGAGCGTTGAACCGAATCGCTTGACCGCCTCTTCAACCGTAAAGCATTCTTTCTCTGTGCCACGAATATCGAGCTGCACTTTACCGCCGTGCAACATGATCAGACGATTCCCATATTTGATGGCTTGTTCCATGTTGTGGGTCACCATGATAGCAGTGAGTTGATGCTGGTGGATGATTTCTGCCGTCAGGGTCATCACCCGAATGGCGGTTTTGGGATCGAGCGCAGCGGTGTGTTCATCCAAAAGCAACAGTTTCGGGAGTGACAGGGTTGCCATCAAGAGCGTCAAGGACTGACGTTGGCCACCGGAAAGGAGGTTCACTGTCTGCTTCAAGCGGTCCTCCAGACCCAGTTTCATCTGTTGCAATAAGCGGACGTAGTGTTCACGCCGGGTGCGGGAAACCCCCCACCGCAAGGTTCTCGCTTTCCCACGAAGGTCGGCCATGCCGAGATTTTCCTCGATGGTCATAGAGGCAGCCGTTCCCATGAGCGGATCTTGAAAAATACGCCCTAGGTAGATTGCGCGTTTATATTCCGGAAGACGAGTAACATTCAGACCATCGATGAAGACATCACCCTGGTCCGGGAGGCAGGTTCCGGAGATCAGATTCAACAGCGTGGTCTTTCCAGCGCCATTACTACCGATAACGGTGACAAACTCGCCTTTATCCAAGGAGATATCGATATTGTCAATGGCGGCTTTTTCATCCGGAGTCCCGGCATTGAATACTTTCCTGACACCATTTAATTTCAGCATTATATTTATCCAAATTACACGAATTCCGGATCAGATGCCTCTCAGATGCAGCTTGCTCTCCTTCTCCTTTTTCAGGGCAGGAATTCCCAGAGCCAGAATGACCATGATGCCGGTGGCCATCTTTAAATCGGTGGGAGCAAGCCCTAACCGCAGGCCCATGGAAATGATCAGTTTGTAGACGATTGACCCGACAACGGCCGCAAGGGTCATGCGCTGTACGGATCGTGCTTTAACGAGGGTCTCCCCTATAATGATCGATGCAAGTGCGGATACAATCATGCCGATACCCATACCGACATCTGCAAAGCCCTGATCCTGTGACACCAAGGCACCGGACAAAGCCACGAAGGCATTGGAAAGACCCAACCCCAGAACGGTCATGCGGTCCGTGTCTACCCCTAGTGTCCGAATCATCTGTTCATTATCGCCGGTGGCCCGCATGGCGAAGCCAAACTGTGTGTGCAGAAAGAGGTCCAGGAGTATCTTCATGGCAATGGTCACAACGAGAAAAAAGAGAATAATGGGGATAAACCGATTGATATCCAGGTTTTCCAGGGGAGTCAGGATGGTATCGACGGTCAACAATTGAATATTCGAGCGTCCCATGATGCGCAGATTAATGGAATACAGCATGGTCATCATCAGAATGCCGGCCAGGAGGCTGTTGATTTTCAGGCGGGTATTGAGGAGACCCGTGCAACAGCCGGCCGCAAATCCGCTCACAACAGAGATGAGGATGCTGAGGAGTGGTGATACGCCTTCCACGATCAAGCGGGCTGCCACGGCCCCTCCCAGTGCAAAGCTGCCGTCCACTGTCAGATCCGGAAATGCCAGAATTCGAAAGCTGATAACGATGCCCAATGCTACGAGCGCATAAGCCAGGCCCAATTCCAGGGATACCGGTACTATTCTCAGAAAACCGTCGAAAAACATCCTGTCACCAAGTAGATACCCGGATCCAAAGGGCCAGGCACTGATTCAACTCTATAAAGGTTAATGTTATACACATTCAGCGTGTGATAAATTATAAATCCGAATATCGAAATACGAAACAAATCCAAA
>JAOZSO010000444.1:0-3299 GCA_029939655.1 Desulfobacterales bacterium | reverse complement strand
GTGGTAATATCACCGGAACCGATATCCTCGTTCAAGGCTGTTTGAATCAGTGTCTTGGCGGCTTGTATTTCCATGGTTCATCCTCAGGCGTAAGTTCTGATCTTCTCGAGATTTGAATGGAGCCTGGCTTTCTTTTCCTGAAGCGTATCGTGTTTTTCACGAACCTTGTCGACAATTTCCCCGGGAGCCTTGCTCAGAAAGTTTTCATTACTCAATTTATTGGATACAGCCGATAGCTCCTTGCTGAGCTTGGCAATCTCTTTTTCCAGGCGTAGCTCCTCTTTTTTGAAATCGACAATGCCTTCGAGGGAGACAAAAATTGTGGCATCACCCACAATGGCGGTTGCAGAGGCCTTGGGTTTGTCACCGGGCGATTCAACGGACAATGCGTGGAGCCTGGCAAGATCAAGAATCACGTCCTGTTGCTGTTTTATCATGGTGCGTGTGGTCTTGTCCGGGGACTGGAGTACCATGTTCAGGGATTGTGACGGCGAGATGTTCATTTCGCCTCGGATATTTCGAACAGCTGTGATGATGTCTGTAATCACGGTCATGGTCTTTTCGGTGTCTGGATCGCGTTCGAGCGCTCCTTTCCCGGCAGTATCGGACGGGTAGACGGCCTTCATGATGGAACCGTCCGTCCCGGGAAATTTATGCCAGATTTCCTCGGTAACAAACGGCATAAAGGGGTGAAGCAAGATCAAGGTGTCATGAAAGACACGCCACAGAACGGTCAGGGTGACACGTTTGCTTTCTTCACCCTTCTTCCCATAGAGGGTAGGCTTAATGGTTTCCAGGTACCAGTCACAGAGTTCGTGCCAGACAAACTGGTAAACCACGCTGGCCGCATCATTGAAGCGATACTGATCCAGCGCTTTTGCGACAGCGTCCGTTACCCGGCTGAGTCGGGACAGGATCCATCTATCCGGAAGGGACAGGGTTTGCTTGGGCATGTCTGTGTGGCTTTCGTCCAGGTGCATCAGGGCGAACCGCGATGCATTCCAGAATTTATTCACGAAATGCCGATATCCCTCGACACGCTTTTCGGACATCTTGACATCGCGTCCCTGGGCGGCAAAGGCGGCCAGGGTAAACCTGAAAGCGTCAGTTCCGTACTGGTCGATGATATTCAGCGGATCGATGACATTTCCTTTTGATTTGCTCATTTTCTTGCCCTGTTCGTCTCGAACCAGCGCATGAACATACACATCTTTAAAGGGGATATCCTTCATGAAATGGATTCCCATCATCATCATCCGGGCTACCCAGAAAAAGAGGATATCAAAGCCCGTTATCAGGACCGATGTGGGATAAAATGTTTTCAAGAGGGGGGTCTGTTCCGGCCACCCCATGGTTGAGAACGGCCAGAGAGCCGAACTGAACCAGGTGTCCAGGACATCGGTTTCTCTGACTAGTTTTTTACTCTTGCAGGCAGGGCAGGATTCCGGCGTCTCCATGGCAACGACGATCTCTTCACAATTCTCGCAGGTCCATGCAGGAATCTGGTGACCCCACCAGATTTGTCTGGAGATACACCAGTCCTTGATGTTGTACATCCATTCGTAATAGGTTTTCTTCCATGTTGCGGGGATAATTCGGGTTTTTCCGGTGTCCACGGCTTCAATGGCTTTTTCAGCCAGGGGTTTTGCCTTGACAAACCACTGCCGGGACAGATTCGGTTCAACAATAGTCTTGCAACGGTAGCAATGCCCGACGCTGTGCAGGTGGGGTTCTATCTTTTCTACGAGGCCTTTTTCCTTGAGTGCCTCTACAACGGCGTCCCTGCATTCAAAGCGGTCCATACCCTGAAACCGACCGGCTTCTGTGGTCATAAAGCCGTCGTCACCAATAACCTTGATGCTGGGCAGATTGTGTTTTTCACCGATGTCAAAGTCATTGGGATCGTGAGCCGGTGTGATTTTGAGGGCACCGGTTCCGAATGACATGTCGACGTAAGGATCCCTGATAATCGGGATGACCCGATTCATGAGGGGCAGTATCACGTTTTCATCTTCAAGATTCTGATACCTCTCATCCTCAGGGTTTACGGCCAATGCTGTATCCCCCAGCATGGTTTCCGGCCGGGTGGTGGCGATGATGATGCTGCCATCCCCGTTTTCATAGGGATAGCGGAAGTGGTAGAGGTGCCCTTCGATGTCTTCATGCTCTACCTCTAAGTCGCTCAAGGCAGTGTGGCACCGATGGCACCAGTTGATGATATAATTCCCGCGATAAATGAGTCCCTCTTCGTACAGTTGAACAAATACTTTGCGGACTGCAAGGGACAATCCTTCATCCATGGTAAACCGTTCCCGCTGCCAGTCGCATGAAGCGCCCAAACGCTTGAGCTGGTTGATGATGGCGCTTCCATATTCCTTGCGCCATTCCCATACGGATTCTATGAAATTTTCCCTGCCCACCTGGTGGCGATCCAGGCCCTCGGCGGCCAGTTTTTTCTCGACGACATTTTGGGTGGCGATACCGGCATGATCCGTTCCGGGCATCCACAAAACATTGTCACCTCTCAGTCGTCTGTAACGGCAGAGAATATCCTGCATGGTATTGTTCAATGCATGTCCCATGTGGAGTACGCCGGTGACGTTGGGGGGCGGGATGACAATGGAATAACTTTGTTTGTCGCTGGTTTCATCTGCTGCAAAAAGATGTTCTTTCTCCCAGTAGCTGTACCAGCGTTTTTCCACCTCCCGGGGTTCATAACCTTTGTCAATTAAACGCGAACTCATATAAGACTCCCTCATCAAAAGTGAAAAAGGGGATTAGAGATAATCCCCGTGTGCTTGTTCATAAGAGTCCTTCGCTTGCGGCGAGAGAACTCGATCACATTATTGACCCAATGCTTTTTTTACCGCATTTTCAATTGCCCTGGTCAGTGGACTGTTCTCGTCTGCCAGCATTTCGGTAAGGGCCTGTTTGACAGCTGTTTCTAAGGAACCCGGTGCCATGGATGGTTCCATCCCTTCGGACGGTTTTACCTCTTCCATGGCCACGTCCTGGTTCTCTTCCAGCACTTTCCTTTCTATTTCCGAGGTGAGGTCGATGCCGAGATGATCAACGAATTCAGTTTCAGATTCGGGTATACCCTCGCCATCAGCAAGATCATCGTCATCGAGAAGTGTGTATGTTTCGGCATCTTCACCACGGGTGTCCGTGTCAATGGCTTTATCCTCTTCGGTTGTGTCCTCTCGGTCGCCGACATGGGCGGGTAGGGGTTCATCGTCGAGGGTTGCCTGGATATCATCGATGAGCTCTAAAAGCTCTTTGTCTTCTTCGTATCCCAC
>JAOZSO010000443.1:0-3302 GCA_029939655.1 Desulfobacterales bacterium | reverse complement strand
GATTCCCGCCTTCGCGGGAATGACAACCTTGAGGTATTTAATTGCCGGAGTAATAATCAACCCCAGCGATGCAAAAACCGGAGGGCTTCAGAGTCAAGACATCTAAGGGTGAAGTTATTTTTTCGCGAACCCTAAAAGTAGGGCCGGGAATAGGGATCACTTCCTGCGTACGATGAGCAAACCAACCAGACCCGTTCCAAATAAAAGGCCAAAAATCAATAATTGACGCTGGTCTACCCGCACAGACTCCTGGGAGTCGTAAGAAATCAAGCTGTTAGATGAGGACTGCGATGCGACACCTGGCTTGTCCAG
Source organism: Desulfobacterales bacterium (assembly GCA_029939655.1). Classification (GTDB taxonomy): domain Bacteria; phylum Desulfobacterota; class Desulfobacteria; order Desulfobacterales; family B30-G6; genus B30-G6. The sequence goes on along the minus strand of JAOZSO010000443.1, from coordinate 2,990 downwards.
GTAGTCATTATCGATCTTGGCCGCATTACCTATAAGCCCGACAAAAGCGATTAAAAGAAATACTATGATAAAAAGTTTTTTCATTGAATGCCATCATATTTGCGTTTATCATACAATCCAGCAGGCTCTGACGATCGATCAACTTAGGTTACCGTAATAATGATCGTGAATCGACCCGCAACAATCCTGCTTGATTTCCTAAGCATGCACAACCGATGCCATTTTTATATTTTTTTCCATCCAGTTGATTTTATAGACAATTCAAAACAAAGACCATCTATCCCTGACGCATTTCAATGCAAATCATGAAACAAATGTTCTATTTATTAGGAAATTAATTACATAATTTGCTTATATTTCTATTTGACTCGTTAAAATTGTGAAAACGCCCATTGGCGTCATTCCCGCGAAGGCGGGAATCCAGTGTTTTCAGGCACTTCTGGATGCCTGCCTCCGCAGGCATGACGGAGTTTTGGACTTTTTACGAGACCGTCTCTATTTGACCCGCCAAATTGTGAAATTTCCGGGTTAGCAATTTTTCTTTCTTAACCCTAAGTTAGCGATTGTCGAGGTTGCCGTAGCTACAAGGAAGATGCTATTTCGCTATAGTGAACTATGCGGTATGGCATCTGACGCCGTAGATGCGGTAAGATCGGCAATCCCAACGGGTTTCAAATTTTAAGAATTCAAATGAATCAAATCCTTTGAAATTATTTCTAAATCCCATATTCTTAAAATTTGAAACGCTCATCTTAGGTTAACATAAATTTCTCCCGGTACTCGGCGATCTCTTTCATGGGTGGGCGCTCGTAATATTCAAGGGGACGGATGTCCGGCCGAAACTGATTGCGAAGGAGGCCGTATTGGATCATTTCATCGAACAGGTCTTGGCGGAGGGTGATTCGTTGCTGTTTTTCGATGCGACTCAAAAAGGTCTTGATGATCACAAACGCCATCCGCCCCAACGCCTTGGTATCCTGATTTCTATGAACCCTCCGGTCCAGGTCGACCTGGGCCATGACATCGAGTCCCCATTTTTCGTGGATATCCATAAGCATGCCTGTTTCCACTCCGTAACCGATCTGGAAAGGGATGCTTTCAAAAACACTGCGATACCCTGCATATTCTCCCGAAAGCGGCTGCAGGACCTGAGTCAGGTCCGGCATGAAAAGCGAAAAGAGTGGTCGGGTCACCAGTTCCGTCACCCGACCGCCCCCGGTGGGACGCCATTTGTTATCCCCCACTGAGATGGGCCGATCGTAAAATGCCTTGGAAAACCGGATCCGGTCTGTAAACAGCAGCGGCCCCAGCAACCCGTAAGCAAAACGGTGGTGAATATTTTTGATGTCTGCATCGATGTAAATAATAATATCGCCGTGGGTCACGTGGAGCGCCTTCCAGAGATTTTCCCCTTTGCCCTTGAATTTCTGGAGGTGCGGCAGGATGTTGTTGGCCTCATACACGTTTACATCATAAGAGCGGGCAATGTTGCGGGTTTCATCCGTCGATCCGGAATCGATCACCACAATTTCGTCCAACAGCGGATAGCGGGTCATGAGCTCCGATTTCATGATAACAATCTCTTTGGCAATTGTCTTTTCCTCGTTCAAGGTGGGAAAACACAGAGATATAGTGACCTCTTTTCGTTGCTTCTCCGCCACCAGGCGGCTGATATCCTTGAAGGCCGAGTGATGAAATGTATTTGTTTTGATCCAATTTTTATTCATTGCACATCCCTTTGTCCATAGCCATGAGCAGTGCCGGTATCTGGGCAATTCCTTTGTACATGGGCTCGATTTCGATCATGGCGTCATCCTGGTGAAAATTGTCTCCCCGGGTGAGACCCAGAGTGACGGCAGGAATTTTCCGGTTCAGAAAAATGGATAGGATCGATTGACTCGGTTCGCTGAAAATTTTCACCTCAAGACGTTTGAGGATCCGGGATGCGCACTTGATTAATGAATGGTTGTGGTTCAGGCGGGTTGCGTTCATGTTGCTGATACGATTGAGATTCAACTCCACACCAAACGCTTTGTTTATCCCATCGACAATATCCCGAATATCGGCATAAAGCGTCTTCACCATATCATACGAGTCGCTTCGAATCTCGAACCCGATATTTGCGTCATAGGCGATCTTACCGTGGTTGAACCCGCCGGCGACCCTGCCGATCACGATCTGCGTCCTGGGCTTCTGGGGTAGACGCAACCCCAGGATGGCGTTGATCACCTCGTTGATGACCAGGATGGTGTTGGGCTCGTGACGACGCCTCCCATGGTCCTCGACGGCAATGCTGCACGAAATCTCACTGCGAATCATGCCGTAGGAATAGTAATTGAGCCTGCCGAGTTCGATGCTTTCCAGGCAGATGGCCCCCTGGATAGGCGAGGGCCAATGACTGAGAAGTCGACGGATCCCCTTGAGATTGCCCCGACCCAGGCAAAGAACCGGTGCCACCAATACGATATCCGAGGCTAACTGCAGATTAAGACGTTTGAAAATCTCCGGCAGAGATACCAGCACGCCCACAGCGGCCGAATTGTCTGAAACCCCGATACCGCTGATGATCTTGTCCGTCACCTCGTAATGCTGATCAACCTTCACTTCGGAATACGTGTCTAAATGCGCAACGATAAAAATGGGCGGTTTCGTCGGGGATGTTCCGCGGATCACACCCATGGGATTTCCGTAATCGTCAATGGCACATTCGTCCACCTGAAACTCGGCCAGACGCGCCACCAGGTACTCCGCTCGCCTTTTTTCGTGGAACGTGGGCGCAGGAATCTGGCCCAGGAGCACGATGTTACTGATGATAATTTCCCGAATCTCTTGGATCTTGTCCACGAACATCGGAAGTGCATCAAGGTATGTATCCATGGCGTCTCCTCAGAAGATACCCGGGTCCAAAGGGCCCGGCACTAATTCAACCCTATATAGGGATTAATATTATGCACATTCAGCGTGTGATAAATTCTAAATCCGAATATCGA
>JAOZSO010000055.1:0-12432 GCA_029939655.1 Desulfobacterales bacterium | reverse complement strand
CTGCTCAAAGTACTCGAAGAACCACCGGACAGAACGATCCTGGTCCTTACCGCTCACCATCTGCATGATCTTCTTCCCACGATCGCTTCGCGGTGCCAGCACATTCGATTCAACCCGATATCACATGACGTTCTAACGGACTTTCTTGTGACCAAAAAAGGAATATCTCTTCGGGAAGCAGACCTGCTGGCAACTCTGGCAAAAGGCAGTCTCACGGGAGCGCTCTCGCTTGTGTCATCCGGATGGATTGAGCAGAGAGCGTGGATCTTGCAGATGATGGATAAGGAACCTTTCAGTCAATCACCGCTGGATCGAGTGACAACCCTCCTGGCCTTCTCTGAAAAACTGGCTCAAAAAAAAGACCGGGTTGAAGATGCGCTGGAAATTCTCAAGATATGGTTCAGGGATTTGATGATCTATCAACTGTCACCCGATATGGTCGTCAACAAGGATTTATCCCACACGTTGAAACGGCTTTCGGAAGAGGCTGCGATGGATGATCTTCTTTCGGCATATGACGCCATTCAATCTGCACAGGAAAAGCTCAACGGCAATGCAAATCCAAGATTGACACTCGATGTCATGATGATGAAACTCACGGAGTTCGATCATGAAAAAAGTTGTAGGCATCCGATTTAAATCGGCTGGGAAAATATATCATTTTGACTGTGGCGCCTTTGTCTTGAACGAAGGCGACGAGGTGATCGTTGAAACGGAAAAGGGACTCGGCTTCGGTTTTGTTGCGATACCGCCTTTGCTGCAAAATTCGCCAGAAACCGGCCGACCGCTGAAAAAGGTCTATCGAATTGCCAATGAAAAAGATCACCGGCAGAGAAACACCAATCTGGGCCTGGAACAACGCGCATATGCCTTCTGCATGAATTGCATCAGAGAAGGCAGACTCAAGATGAACCTCTTCTCCGTTGAAAGTACTTTCGACTCGAACCGTCTAACGTTTTTTTTTACGGCAGACGGTCGCGTAGATTTTCGCAAATTGGTGAAACGCCTTGTCAAGGAGTTTCGGACCAGAATTGAGATGCGCCAGGTTGGTATCCGAAACCAGGCAAAGATGTGCGGTGGTATCGGTCGCTGTGGCCGTGAAATATGCTGTTCCGCATTCATCGAAAAATTTGAGCCTGTTTCCATCAAAATGGCCAAGCAGCAGGGCCTGTCGTTGAATCCAACCAAGATTTCCGGCCAATGCGGTCGACTGATGTGCTGTCTGACCTATGAAAACAAGACATATCAACAATTAAAATCCAGTTTTCCCAAGATAGGCAAGACCATCCAGACCAAGGACAAAACCGGCAAGGTGATCCGACATAATGTCATCGGCAGGCGCATCGCCATCCGTCTGCGCGATGGGTCCGAGATGGAAGTAGGCGTAGACGATATCAACAACTAAATATAAGCTCTAAATTCGAATATCGAAATACGAAACAAGTCTGAATATTATTACTGGAATAAGTACGCAGGAGCATATATGACCACCCCTTTCTATATCACAACACCCATCTATTACGTCAACGCAAGGCCACATCTGGGGCATGCTTATACCACGATCATCGCCGACGTTGCCACCCGGTTCCAGGCCATGCGACAGGCCGAAACCTTTTTCTTGACGGGAACCGATGAACATGGAGACAAGATCTTTCAGGCCGCCGAAAAAGAAGGCCTCAATCCCAAACAATATGTAGACAAGATCAGCGCCTTGTTCAGGAACCTTTGGCCGGAACTCAATATTGGCAACAACCACTTTATCCGTACCACGGATCCTTCCCACATGGCTGTTGTGCAGCAAGTGCTCAGCAGGATACACGCTTCCGGAGACATCTATTTTTCGGAATATAAAGGTCTCTACTGTTTCGGCTGCGAACGCTTCTACACGGAACGCGAACTCATCGACGGCAAGTGCCCGGACCATGAGGTTGAACCGAAGATCATCAAAGAATCGAATTATTTTTTCAAAATGAGCCACTATCAAGACTGGCTGATCGAGCATATCCAGCATCACCCCGATTTTATTCGCCCGGAACGCTACCGCAACGAGGTGCTGGCCTTTCTCAAGGAACCCTTGGAAGATCTCTGTATATCCAGACCAAAATCCAGAATTTCCTGGGGCATCACCCTCCCCTTTGATAAGGATTATGTCACTTATGTCTGGTTCGATGCCCTGCTCAATTATATATCCGGTCTCGGGTATCCGGACGGCAAACTGTTCAAGACCTTCTGGCCCGTTGCCCAGCACATTGTCGCCAAGGACATTCTCAAGCCCCATGGGATCTACTGGCCCATTATGCTGAAAGCGGCCGGAATTCCCATCTACAAACACCTGAACGTCCATGGCTACTGGAATATCGATCAGAGCAAGATGTCCAAGAGCCTTGGCAATGTGGTCGAACCTCTGCAGTTGAAAAATGTTTACGGCCTGGATGCCTTCAGGTTCTTCCTGATGCGGGACATGGTTTTCGGGCTCGATTCAAACTTCAATGAAGAAGCCCTTGTACAGCGCATCAATTCAGATCTTGCAAACGATCTGGGAAACCTTGTCAGCCGTGTACTCTCCATGGCACGAAAATACTTCAAGGGCGTCGTCCCTGCGCCCGATACCGGTCTGGTCGACACCGGTTGGATGGAACTGAAATCTGCTGCCATGGCTGCCGTTACCGAATTTGACGAACAGATGCAGGTCTTTGCCTTCCATAAAGGTATCCTGGCCATATGGGAACTCATCAGCCGGATGAACAAGGCCATCGATACCGCTGCCCCCTGGAATCTTGCCAAGAGCAGCAATCAGCAGGCTGAGTTGAAAACTGTTATCTACAACCTTCTGGAGGGACTCAGAATTGTTTCCGGATTGATATACCCCATCATGCCGGATACTGCCCAGAAAATGCAACGGCAACTGGACCTTGATCCTGAATCAAGGTTCTACGTGATAGAGAGACTCGAACGTTGGGGTGAAACCCTTCCAGGATCACAGTTGCCGGCATTTGAACCCCTGTTTCCACGCATAGAAATGACGTCGAAAGCAGCCCCTGACGCGAAAGCGGATGCCCCGTCACCTCAACCCGACATCAAGCCCCTGATTACATTTGACGATTTCAGCAAGCTCGATCTGCGGGTTGCCACCATTGTTCATGCCGAAGCCGTCCCCAAGTCAAAAAAACTCCTCAAGATCGAAATTGATATGGGTGAACGCCGAACAATTGTTTCCGGTATCTCAGAAAGTTATCGTCCTGAAGACCTTGCCGGGATGCAGGTGGTAGTGGTAGCCAATTTAAAACCTGCCAAACTCATGGGTATCACCTCCCAGGGTATGCTGCTCGCGGCGGATGCCGATTCGGGAGACAGCCTGGTAATTCTGGACCGAAACGCCGTTCCCGGATCTTCCGTTAGCTGATATGGAAACACTAAAGAACCGCAACCAGAACTCGTCCCTGCCCGGCTGGCATTCTCACCAAAGCCTGTTTCAGAGGAGCCGGACCCGTAAAACCTTGTTCCGTAAAGGAATACGACTGGGTACCATGACGGTGGTAATCGTTTTTGGAATCTACGGCCTGATCCAGTGTTTCAACTGGATAGTAGATAACGGCAACACCACATCAAAAACAGCTGCCACTGCCTCGCCCAACGAAGATCTCCGGCAAAACGACAAACAGGTGGCTCGACAACTTTTGCAAGAGATACCTTTCCTCAATCTCAAGGAGGCCTCCTTCCAGGTAACCCGCCGGGATACAACCCTGCATCTCGACACCAGCATCGACCCCTCTTTGCAGGACTACATGCTGGGAAAACTGGATCGCAAGAATTCACGTCACATTGGGCTGGTTGCTCTGAACCCTGCCGGCGGTGAAATCTTAATGATGGCCGGCTATGACAAAATCAACCCTGATAGCAATACCTGCCTTGACAACACCTACCCTGCTGCAAGTATCTTTAAAATTGTCACGGCAGCCGCTGCCGTCGAACAGCGTAATCTCGATTCAAACTCGAAGCTCATGTTCAACGGAAATCAGCACACACTCTACAAAACCCAACTCAAAAACCGTAAAAACCGCTATACCAACCACACGACTTTCCAGGAAGCTTTTGCTAAATCCATCAACCCTGTTTTTGGCAAGCTCGGCGCCTTGAGTCTGGAAAAAGACCAACTATCGGCATGTGCGGAAGCCTTTGGCTTCAACTCGGAAATCGATTTCGAACTGCCCCTCTTGGCAAGTCATTTCAGCATCACCGACACCCCCTATCACCGGGCTGAAATTGCCAGCGGATTCAACAGGCAGACCACACTTTCGGCACTTCATGCCGCATTGCTACCCGCCGTCATTCTCAATCAAGGCAAACTAGTGGAACCGACGATCGTCCACCGGATCACCAATGGATCCGGTCAACTTCTCTACGAAAACCGGCCGGGCCCAACAAGGCAGGTCATAACACCCAAGGCTTCGCGGGTGATCTACGACCTCATGGAAGCCACCGTCCGATACGGCACAGCTAAAAAAGCCTTCAAGGGTTTCCAAAAAGATCCTGTACTCTCAAAATGCAACCTGGGTGGAAAAACCGGGTCTATCTATAACAAAAAGCATGATTTGCGATACGACTGGTTCGTGGGATTTGCCGACCTGAAAAACGGTGACAAGAAAATGGCCATTGCCGTTGTCGTGGCCCACGAAGAATATATCGGCATCCGGGCAGCCGCTTACGCCCGCATGGCTATAAAGAAATACTACGCAGCCTTTTTAAAAACAGGTTGAACCGATATCATGGCACGGGAATCCTTCACCAGGCCAATTCCTGGAAAGAGGTTGCAGATTTCCTGGTTGCAGGTATACTACTTTTTTCGGACAAGAAATCCAGAGTGTCGACCGGCTCGATGATCTATAGGGGTTGTCATCAATATGTTCCGAATAAGTCTCTCAGCTCCAGGGGATTCCATATTTTGACAAATGCTATAAAGAAGCTTTTGGAAATATTCTCAAAGGATGGCAAGCATGAAACATGATGTTCGCTCCCGAACGAAAAGCAGACACAGCGAATGGCAGGATGCCCTGAACGCTATATTATGTCGACAGATTTATTTTGGCCGTGATCTCAGCAGCGTCCCCCTGGGTTCCCTTGTATTTTTTCCCTGTCTCCCCAACAGACTGTCCTGCGGACTGACGGGAATTGTTTCCGTTAAATCAAAGCAGAAATCGGGCATTCGAATCGATATACCCGGCATGGAGGATCAGGTCCGGTCACTTGGGCAGAAAACCATTGATCAGTGTACCCGGGAAGAACTCGCCGGGAAAGACCACTACCTGGGCGGAAAAGCACTTCTGACATCTCTCTACGATCAGGTTCAGCAGTTTAAGCGAACGGACGCATTCCTGCATGTCTTTACCCACAGGGACGTCCTGGAAGAGATCCTCGAACTTGCCGAAAAGATCCATGCCGTCATCGAGGCAGAATCCCTTGTACTGTCCCGACAGGTGGGTCATCTTTCACCGGGTGAAGTCGAAACGATCACGGACTCCCTCGAGACGCTAAAAGACATTCACTGGTCTCTCAAAACCGAGATTGCCGGAAATGTCCGGAAGGTAGAAAGCCTCGCCTCCTACCATGCGGGTATGGCGTCACCATTTTTTATCAAGATATTTCGGGAAATCAACGCTGTCCTCAACAGTATCGACCGGTTGGAGGTTCGTGGAAGAGATTCAGCCGGCATCTCCGTCATGCTCCTGTTTGATGCGAAGGACTGGCGAGACCTGCACAGAACGATCGATAACGACGGTTTTCTGGGCGCCTTTTCCAGCAGATCCTCGCACAATGTCCTGACCAACGGTAGCATACAAATGGACCCGACCCAGGAATCGACTCAGAGTGATCGTGTCACCATCGCCTTCACCTACAAGGTTGCCGCTGAAATCGGCGGGCTTGGGGACAATGTTTCCTATCTGCGCCGCCAGATCAAGACAGATCCCATCTTCCAGCGGGCAGTAACGTTTACGCCCGTCAACTACACCATATCATCCCATACACGCTGGGCTTCCGTGGGTGCCATTACCGAATCGAACTGTCATCCCATGGATAATATACCGGAGGGAGACAACTGCGCCGCCAAGGGGATTATCCATGCCTGCCTCAATGGCGACATCGATAATTATCTGGAAATTAAAGAAGATCTTCTAAAATCGGGTGCTGTCATCCAGGAAGACATCTCAACCGACACCAAGGTCATCCCCCTGCAGATCCAGAAGTATCTTCAGGAAGGTGCCCCGGTGGCTGAGGCGTTTCGCCGGTCCCTGAATGACTTCGATGGCTCCCACGCCATTTCCATGCATACCAATCTGGCCCCGGGCAAACTGTTTCTGGGGCAGCGGGGCAGCGGCCAGGCTATTTTTGTCGGCCTGTCAGAAGATCGCTATATACCGGCATCGGAAGTCTACGGGTTTGTCGAAGAAACGCCCTATTACCTGAAACTGGACGGCGAAAAAATAGTCCAGGGCAAGCATGGGGATGTGCAGGGACAGATTTTCATCCTGGATCAGAACTCATCCGGAGGCGTCGATGGTATCGATGCCATGGCCTATGACGGCTCACCCCTCGAACTCAAGGAAGCCGATATCAAACGAACCGCCATTACCACCCGAGATATAGACCGGCAGCATTTCCCTCATTATTTCTTGAAGGAGATTTCGGAATCTCCCGCCTCCATTGAAAAAACACTCCAGAACCGGTGGAAGGTAACCGGGAAAGAACAATACACCACTGTTCTGGACAGCACCGTGTTGAACGCGTCAATCATTGAAGCCCTGCGTTGCGATCAGATACGAAGAGTCTATTTTACCGGCCAAGGCACGGCGGGCATTGCTGCACAAGTCTGTGCCGACATCCTGAGTTACTACCTGAATGATTCGAAACTTTTTATCGACGCCCTGAAAGCATCGGAACTGAGCGGGTTTAAGATGAATGAACACGACAGCCCGGACAGTATGTCGGACACGCTGGTGATCGCCATCAGCCAGTCGGGGACAACCACCGATACCAACCGCGCAATCGATATGGTCCGGGAGCGCGGCGCCAGAACCCTGGCCATCGTCAACCGCCGGGATTCCGATATCACGTTTAAGGTCGAGGGGGTCATGTACACCAGTAAAGGCCGCGATATCGAAATGTCGGTAGCCTCAACAAAAGCTTTTTACTCACAAATAGTTGCCGGCGCCGTCCTGGGACTCCACATGGCTGCCGCAACAGGTCGCCGGAATATCGCCTTCGTGACCGAAGAAATCAAAAAACTGCTTGAGTTGCCGACTCACATGAAAAAAATCCTTGGGCAGGCGGAGGCCATCGAAGGCTCTGCTCGCAGGCTTGCAGCCACAAAAATCTACTGGGCTGCCGTGGGGAGCGGGCCCAACAGGGCTTCCGCCGACGAAATCAGGATCAAGCTGAGTGAACTCTGCTACAAGACCATCTCTTCGGATTACGTTGAAGACAAAAAGCATATCGACCTCTCATCAGAGCCCCTGATACTCGTGTGTGCAGCCGGCGCTAAGAGCACAGTCATCGGTGACATCATCAAAGACACAGCCATATTCAAGGCACACAAGGCGACACCCATCGTCATCACAAATGAAGGCGAGACACGATTCGATCCCTATGCGGAAGACGTATTCCACGTCCCGGTCACCAGTGAACACCTGGCACCTATCTTGAATACCCTCGTGGGTCATCTCTGGGGCTATTATGCCGCCCTGGCCATCAACGAGGGGTCCCGATTTCTACACACGTTTCGTGGGAAGATCAAGGAAACTATCGATGAAAAGGCAGCCCGGGGAATGGATGTCTATGAGGTCATACTCGAAAAATCATTCCGGGAAACAATAGCGAAGTTTTATCAGGAATTTCGCGATAAAAAACAAAAACATCGCTTCCCCGTGTCGATAGCAATGGCCTCTGACCTGACGCTCCTGCTGAAATACCTTTCCGGCAAACTTCCCATGCCCGATTTCGAACTCGACTTTGGCGTCAAGGGTACGGCATTGAACGTGATCAACATGTTCTTCACGTTCATCAGTGAATCCATCAACAGCATGTCCCGGCCCATCGATGCCATCAAGCACCAGGCAAAAACGGTAACCGTAGGAACCAGTCGCATCAGTGAAAAAATCAAAGGGCTCCTTTTCGACTCTCTGACCAAGCACGGCATCATCATCTCTCAGATCACTCCCAACAATATTCTTGTCCTGAAAAATCTTCAAGAGGTTGTTGCAAGCATTGGGGGATCCATCCTTTACCGTATCAACAAGCTGAATCTGTTGAACGAACTCACGGATGAAACCACTATTGAAGTTCTGGAGAAAAAAGGTGTGCTAAAACCGATCCCTTCCCGTGTTGAAACCGATACGACTCTCAAGGGCACCAAACGTATTATTGTTCAAAAAGGAAACATCTACATCGGGAAAGGGCGCAAAGATGATCGGAGTATTCTCGTAATTCCCGTTATTTCAGCATCTTCCGACAGCCCAAACATCATCGAAAACCTCCTGCTGCTGAATATCTCCTTTCGTAAGAATGTACCCTTGGCCATTATCATTAAGGCACTCGGCGGCAAGTATGAGCATATTAAAAACATTGTCATGGAAAACAGTGTCCCCTGGGCAGACAGTTATCTGCAACTCCTGGAGATGGACGAGCTGTTCGGAAAATCCGCCGAAAAAAGTGGAGAAACAATTCTGGCCGGCCTGGCGGACACAAAACCGACAAATTAAGGGATTAAGCATCTTTAAACCGAAGTCATCTCAAAAATAGGATTTTGGTCCAAGATTAAGGCGGGGCTGAGTTTCAACCCGCAGGCATACTTCTGTATGTCGAGGATTTGAAACGAGGGCCCAACACAGAGATTGGACCAAAAGATATTTTTGAGATAGCTGCTATTGACTTTCACCTGCAGTTACTATACATCCCGAACATCGAAGGGCTATTAACGTCAATTAAAGGGGGAGAAATATGACAAAAGCAGAACTCATCGAAAACATTGCAAAGGATGCCGGCATCTCCAAAGCAGCCGCCGGGGTGGCACTCAATTCATTTGTTGACAACGTCACCAAGGCATTAAAAAAGAAAAACGGCAAAGTCACGCTAGTCGGTTTTGGAACCTTCAAAAAGATTTACCGCAAAACCCGTAAAGGTCGCAATCCCCAGACAGGCGAGGTCATCAAGATCAAGGGTAAAAATGTGGTCAAATTCAGTGTCGGGAAAAAACTGAGCGACGCTGTTTAGAAGCTGTCTGCAAAGGTACACCAGACACGATATCAATGACAGCCGGATCTGCTTTCATCGAGTAGACCGGCTGTCTTTTTTTTTGGAATGGATGAATTTATATTCATTGATTTTATTAATCACTTTTCCGATCATATCAGAATTAAAACTATTCAATAAAAACAATAAATATATTCTAACATGTTGAATATATATTTATTATTTTTATTCTTAGCTGATCAACACTTCGATGATTATCCCTTGACACAGCCCCTGCATCTCTGTTAAGTAAAATGAATATTCATTCATTATGTTCCGATGTGGATACGGGAATTTTGGCAGAACCAGTCTATTTGCACACATTTGGACCCGATGCCCGCCATCGGAAGCCAGTATCAGACCACCACAACCAGGAGGAGACCATGCAAAGAAAAATCAGGAAAGCCGCTGTTATCGGCTCAGGCGTCATGGGAGGGGGCATTGCCGCGCTGCTGGCGGGTGCCGGCATCAAAACGCTGTTGCTGGATATCGTTCCGCCCAACCTGAATGACGATGAAAAAGAGAACCCGGAAGCCCGCAATAGAATCGCCAAGACGGGCCTCGACAACCTTGCCGTAGCCAGACCGGCCCTTCTAATGCAACCAAAAGATCTGGACCTAATCACTATCGGTAACCTCGAAGACGATTTTGACCGGATATCGGCATGTGACTGGATTATCGAAGTGGTTGTCGAAAATTTGACCGTCAAACACCAGCTCTTCGAACGTATGGAAGGGGTCCGAAAACCAGGAACCATCGTTTCCTCCAACACGTCCGGTATTCCCTTAAAATCCATGTCCGAAGGACGTTCCCAGGAATTCAAACAGCACTTTCTCGGAACCCATTTCTTCAACCCCGTACGCTACATGAAACTGCTCGAGATTATTCCGGGAGAAGAAACCCACAGGGATGTCCTTGATTTTATGGCTGATTTCGGCGAACGAATTCTCGGCAAAGGGATTGTGTGGGCCAAAGACACACCCAACTTCGTTGGTAACCGCATCGGTATTCACGGTATGGTCAAAGCCATGAAATTGATGCTGGAAGAAGGATTGAGTATCACGGAAGTCGATGCACTCTTCGGTCCGGTCATGGGGCGCCCCAAAACCGCCATGTTCAAAACCGCCGACCTGGTAGGGCTTGACATCCTGAGCCATGTGGCCGGGAACACCTATGAACTGGTAACGGACGATGAGGACAGGGACAGTTTTCAGATTCCTGAATTCGTGACCCGCATGCTCAAGAATAATCTGCTGGGTAAAAAAACCCAGGGCGGGTTTTATAAGACAGACCTGACGCCGGAATGGCAGAAAATCCGAAAAGTTATCGATCCTGCTACACTGGAATATGCTGCGTATGAAGCCCCTGACTTCCCCTGTCTGACAGAAGCCCGAAAAGCCAAGACCCTTTCCGACAAGATCAATGCCGTCATGTACGGTACCGACAATGGGGCACGTTTTGCCTGGAAGGCCGTAGCCGGCAACCTGGTTTACTCGGCCAACAGGATCCCGGAAATATCAGACACCATCGTTGAAATAGACAACGCCATGAAATGGGGATTCAATTTTGAAATGGGCCCATTCGAAACCTGGGATACCATCGACCTGGTCAAATCAGTGGAGAAAATGAAAGAAGATGGGTTTATCATCCCGGAAAAAATCAGCAACATGCTGGCAGCCGGCCACACCTCTTTTTATAAAACAGAGAACGGCCGGCGCTTTTTTTACGATTTTACTTCCGCCGCATACAAACCCGTCCAGGTGAGTGCCAATATCATCTCCCTGGCAGGGTTGAAGGCAGATGGCAAGACGGTTCAGTCCAATGAGTATGCTTCACTCGTCGATCTGGGTGACGGTGTCTTCTGTCTTGAATTTCACTCCAAGATGAATTCCCTGAACCAGGATATTATTCAGGCCATCCACTCAAGCATCGATTATGTCGACACCCACGGGGCCGGACTCGTGATAGGCAACCAGGGCGGCGGTATGCCGGGAGCGTTTTCAGCAGGGGCCGACCTGGCTGCCGTAAGACAGGCGGTGACGGAAAACCGCCTCGAGGAAATCGAACAAATGATCAAGGACCTCCAGTACGGTCTCCTTAAGGCGCGTTATGCGCCCTTTCCCGTTGTTGCCGCACCCTACGGCATGACCCTGGGTGGTGGGTGTGAAGTCTGTCTGGCCTCGGATCGGGTCGTGGCCCATAGCGATCTTTTCATGGGCCAAGTTGAATTCGGTGTCGGTCTCCTGCCGGCCGGCGGCGGATGCCTGGGATTGTGGCGAAACTATTTGGCCTCGATCCCGGAAGCAGCTGCAGGGGATGTCGACCTGACGCGATTCTTCATACCGGCCTTTATGACGATTGCCATGGCCAAGGTCTCCATGTCCGCTGCCGAGGCAAGGGCCAACGGCTTTCTGAATCCCACGGACCGGATTATCTTCAACCGTGATTACCTGGTGGGAGAATCGAAAAAGGAAGTGCTGAGAATGCTGGACGCGGGGTACGCACCCCCGGTAAAACGAAAGATAAAGGTCCTGGGGGAAGCCGCGCAGGGAATGGCCAATACGCAGATAGCAGACATGCAAAGGGCCAAGTATATCAGTGAGTACGATGCCTTTGTTCTCAAACGGATCGCCTATGTCATGAGCGGCGGCAACGTCCGTAGCAACAGTCACATCGAGGAAGACGTCATCCTGACACTGGAAAGAGAGGCCTTCATCGATTTGCTGAAAGAAGAAAAGACCCTGGCCAGGATCGATCATATGCTCAAAACAGGCAAACCCCTCAGGAATTGAAATCCTGTGCCATATGAATAGCAGCCTTTCAAGGGATAATACCAGCGGCAATGCCGCTTCACATAAAATCGCAGGAACGATTTTATTCAAGGAGAATAACAAATGAAAGATTCATATATAGTGACATCCGTGAGAACACCCGGGTGCAGACGAAACAAAGGCGCCTTCAAGGACACGAGACCCGATGATCTTCTCTCCTTTATATTGAGTGCCGCTGTCGACAAGACTGAAAATATCGAGAAAAAGGATATTGACGACATCATGATCGGCTGCTCCTTTCCGGAAGCGGAGCAGGGGCTCAATATCGGGCGTATTGCATCCCAGATGGCAGGTTTTCCCGTTGAAGTGAGCGGTGCGA
>JAOZSO010000442.1:0-3306 GCA_029939655.1 Desulfobacterales bacterium | reverse complement strand
ATCCCGCGCGTGATGCGGGGCAGGAATGACGAATGACTCTCTTCTGCTCGCTATCTCTTTAGAATTCCGCTTCCTGCCTCATATAAATTCATATTTTCACCTTTCGTTGTGCCCGTGTTGGACATGAGGGTTAGTTGGGTGTATCTATCGACCGACAGAGATTCGTTTTAAAGCTGGCCAAAACTCGTTCTTAAGGCACCGTAAGATTTGCCGCTGCCCGTCGTATTCAAAGGCGTTTCATTGATGAGCTTGGTTATGGGTTTGCAACCCTTGTATAAAAGCGGCAAACTCAACGGTGCCTAAAGAACTCAGACAGTTGCCCAGCTTTAAAACGAACCCCTGCAGGTCTCTGTTTATGGTAGCATTTCAGTTTTTTAGATAGCCATCCGTATGTTTGAAAGCAGCAAAACTGCATCAGAAAATATCGCCAAACAATTTAGGAGGTGATAAACATGAATGTGCGCAGAGCATCATTTGCGGGAAGCTGGTATCCGGATATTCCTGAAGCCTGTGAGCGGGAAATCAAGCAGTTTTTAGACGGAAAAGAAGGGCTTGAAATTCCAAAAGGTCCATGGGTTGGCGGTATCGTGCCTCACGCCGGCTGGTACTTTTCAGGGGCAATCGCCTGCCAGGTGATTCACGCACTCAAAACAGGCACTTTGCCCGATCTGTTCATTCTATTCGGCATGCATCTTCATCCCGCTTCGCCCAACTACATCATGACGGAAGGGTCATGGGAAACGCCATTTGGTGAACTTGTCATAGAAACGGAACTTGCCCGAAGCCTGGCGAAAAGATTTCCGTTCCGCATCGAAACAGCCCAGAGCCATGCCAAGGACAACACCATCGAGCTGCAACTGCCTTTCATAAAATACTTTTTCCCGAAAGCCAGGATTGTTCCCATGGGCTTACCACCCAAAGAGGCATCTTTGGAGATTGGCAAAGCCGCTGCAGAAATATCGTCCGACCTGGGCATGAGCGCCAGGGTTGTCGGATCCACGGATTTAACGCATTATGGTTTTAATTACGGGTTTATTCCGGAAGGGACAGGCGCGTCAGCTGTGAAGTGGGTCCGGAATGAAAACGATAGAAAGGTTATCGAAGCCATGCTCGCCATGAATCCGACAGGGGTTATCGAGGAAGCCCTGACAAACCAGAACGCGTGCTGTTCCGGGGCGGCAGCCGCAGCCATGGCCGCAGGCAAGGTCCTGGGGGCGACCTCGGCGACACAAACCGCCTATGCCACCAGTTACGACAAGAGCCCGGGGGATAGTTTTGTGGGATATGTGGGGATTGTCTTTTGACACGGATAGTAGGGGTGCCCCTTGTGGGTACCCTAAAAAGCCGTATGCGATTCGCCAAAACGGGCAGACACAAGGCCTGCCCCTACAGCGGGATTAGGGGAAATCATCAGCGCATTCAAATATAGGTCAGGGCACACAAGCTGCTTATGGCTAAGAGCTTAGGGTTTATACCCTCCAACCCTCCAATCCTTATTTTTTCCCCTTCTTTTGAATTTTCGCCCATGTATCCCGCAATGTTACAATGCGGTTGAAAACGGGATGGCCTTTTGTTGTATCGACCGAATCGACGCAAAAGTATCCCTGCCGCAGAAACTGATAATGGGACCCGGGTTTCGCCACTGCCAGGCTCGGTTCCACATAGCACTCGCTCAACACTTTCAACGACTCCGGGTTCAAATAATCTTTAAAGCTTTGCCCCTTTTTCAGGGCGTTGGGATTTTCTTTGCTGAAGAGGTGTTCGTAAAGCCGGACCTCCGATTTCAGGGCGTGCGGTGCAGATACCCAGTGAAGCGTTCCTTTGACTCTCCGACCGTCGTCGGACCAGCCGCCGCGCGTTTTTGGATCGTAGGAGCAGTGGAGCGTCTGTATCTCTCCGGTGGCCGCATCTTTTTCCACATGATTGCAGGTAATATAATAGGCATGTTTGAGTCGGACTTCACGGCCCGGTGCCAGGCGAAAGAATTTTTTAGGGGGTTCTTCCAGGAAATCTTCTTTTTCGATGAACAGCTCCCGGGAGAAGGGTAGCATACGGGACCCCATGCCGGCGTCTTCCGGATTGTTTTCCGCCTCGAGTTCTTCCACCTGCCCTTCCGGGTAGTTGTCGATGACGACCCGTAAAGGATTGAGAACACCCATCATCCGTGGGGCCCTCTTGTTGAGGTCTTCCCGGATGGTGTACTCCAATAGGGCCATGTCCACCATGCTGTCTCTTCTAGCAACGCCGATGCGTTCACAGAAATTCCGAATGGCCTCGGGTGTGTACCCCCGTCTCTTGAGACCGGAAATGGTCAACATTCTCGGATCATCCCATCCAGAGACGTGTTTTTCTTCCACGAGCTGGATCAAGCGTCGTTTGCTCAAAACAGAATAGGTGAGATTGAGGCGTGCGAATTCAATCTGCTGCGGGTGATAGACTTCCAGTTCATCGAGAACCCAATCGTACAGCTGCCGATTGTTCTCAAACTCGAGGGTACAGAGGGAATGCGTGATTCCTTCAAGAGAGTCTGAAAGACAGTGCGTAAAATCGTACATGGGATATATGCACCAGGCATCCCCGGTCCGGTGGTGAGAGACCCTTCTGATTCGATATAGTGTGGGATCTCGCATCAGGAGGTTTGGATGGGTCATGTCGATTTTGGCGCGCAGAACATGCGCGCCGTCTTCAAACTTGCCGGCGCGCATTCCCTGAAACAAATCGAGATTTTCTTGAATGGATCGTGTGCGATAAGGGCTGTCTTTGCCCGTTTCGGTCAGGGTACCGCGATAGGTCCTGATCTCATGGGCGCTCAGGCTGTCGACATAGGCCTTCCCTTTTTCAATGAGCCGGCAGGCATAGGCATAAAGCCGTTCGAAATAATCCGAGGCAAAGAAGCACCTTTCTTCCCAATCGAAGCCGAGCCAGCGCACATCCTGCTGGATCGCGTCAACATATTCGACATTTTCCCTGGTAGGATTGGTGTCATCAAATCGCAGATTGCAGGTGCCGTTGTTTTCGGCGGCCAGACCAAAATTCAGGCAGATGGATTTGGCGTGGCCGATATGCAGGTACCCGTTTGGTTCCGGTGGAAAACGGGTCGTTACTTTCTTGCCGAATTTATTGGTTTTGAAATCATCTTCAATGATATTACGGATGAAGTTGGGTGGCTGCGCTTCGGATTTTCCCTTGGAGGAGGCATCTTTTTCCTGATTTTTCGGTGAGGTGTCTTTTTGCATGCTGCGTGGTTCCCTAATTTATCCGCCTTCGCAGAATACCACGGGCTTGCCCGTGGATGAATGCAAAAGC
>JAOZSO010000441.1:0-3319 GCA_029939655.1 Desulfobacterales bacterium | reverse complement strand
TGACCGGGTACTACAAGATGCCCGAGAAGACCGCGGAAGAGTTTACCGAGGACGGCTTTTTTAAAACCGGCGACCAGGGTGCAGTCGACGAGATGGGGCGCCTTAAGATCACCGGCCGGATTAAAGAGCTGTTCAAGACATCCAAGGGCAAATATGTTGCACCGGTGCCCATTGAAAACCTGATCAACAACCACCCGCGCGTGGAAGCCTGCTGCGTTTCCGGTTTGGGGTATCCGCAACCCCACGCGGTGGTGATGCTGTCGGAGGAGGCCCGCGGGGCACTCGCCCAGGAAACCGAACGGGCCGCCATCGAAAGTGATCTGAACGCGCACCTGGAGGGCATTAACGCGACGTTGCCCCATCATGAGCGGTTGGCTTTCCTGGCCGTGGCCAGGGACGAATGGCTGCCGGAAAACGGGTTTCTGACACCCACCATGAAGTTAAAGCGCAACACGTTGGAAAAGACATATGGCGAGTTCTCCGAAGAATGGTACTCGGCAAAAAAAACCATCGTGTGGCAAGCCTGAGATAGAAACTGAACATCCAGCTAAAGAACTTATTTCAGCACTCCCGTTCTGGACGAAACCCATCGGAAAAATCAAACACATTCTGATGGCACGATAGGCAAAAGTGGCGGCGTTTGCACGAAAAAGAAAATAAATATTCGTGGCCGCACAGTTGTTGACGGCAAATGGTCCGGTATAGCCTTGATCAGGCGGTGCATTCCACGCCACAGGATCGATGGGGACCGGCCAGGCCCCGAAACAATTTGAAATGGCTTTTAAACCTTACTCTTATGATCTGCTTGACATTTCGCACATGCCTACCGACTTTGAAAAAGTCATTTCAGAATTGGGTAGTTTCTTAGTTCCTCCACTACAATATGCATCGGAAGCCAGGATTTTCGATAAGGATAGGCAACCGGGTGGGTCGTGGAAATAATTGGTCGGCCAAATTAAACTTATACCTGAATTGAGCGATTTTTATCTCGATCTGCACCGATCTCTTACGGATTGAGGGTTCGCAAACTCCATGTTCAAGACTTCCGTAGCTTCCTTTTCGGCATTTCCCATGGCATGCAAATAAATCTCAGTTGGGGTTCGGTTCCGGGACATGCCCCTCCGCTGAGGCGCCCGCTCAAACCTTTCATGGTTAGAACTCTATTCTCAATTAAGATCTATATAAAGGCCGAATTTAATAGATATGGTTCATTTATAGATCATTATTTTTCTTGACGCACAAGTGGTATGTTTGTATAATGGGTTATCAATAGATCGTATTCGTATAATATGAACTATTTGAAAATCAAAATAGGTGAGAAATGGCGAAACAGACTATCAGCACTTACTCTCGTATTACCCATCATGCTGCGACTCTGCTCGGCAAGCAAATTAGGATTGCTCGAAAGGAGCGCAAAATGACCACCCAGGATTTATCCGACCGCGCAGGAATATCACGTGGTTTACTTCAACGCATTGAGAAGGGTAATCTCAAATGCCAGATCGGGGCTGTGTTTGAAGTGGCGACCCTTGTGGGACTCAAATTGTTCGATGCCGATGAGTCAACATTGACCGCAAGGATCAGGCAAGCCGACGACAAAATTGCTCTGCTTCCGAAACATATTCACCCCAGCAAGAAGGTTGTAGACGATGATTTCTAACGAGAGCGGATACAGCGAAGCCTTCGTGTGGATTTGGCTGCCGGGTGCCACCAAGCCGGTTGTCGCAGGAAAGCTGATAACGGAGGCAGGCAAACTAATTTTCAACTACGGCAAAAGCTACTTGAACCGGAAAAATGCAATATCAATTTATGATGCTGAGCTACCCCTGAAGCCGGGTGTATTGCCTCTGCGGTCCGGCCTTGCTATGCCGGGCTGTATTCGTGATAGTGCCCCGGATGCGTGGGGGCGTCGTGTACTTATTAATAAAAAACTTGGATTGAAAGGCGTTGATGCAGACAGTGTCAACCTGGATGAGTTGACCTATCTGCTGGAATCCGGCTCAGATCGAATCGGAGCATTAGATTTTCAACGATCTGCTGTCGATTATATTCCGCGAACTTCTGTAAATGTCACATTGGACGAACTATTACAATCCGCTGAACGGGTGGAAAAAGGTATACCGCTAACAACAGAACTGGATCAAGCGCTGCACCATGGCAGTTCTATTGGGGGTGCACGTCCGAAAGCGCTTATTGAAGATGGCGGCACCAAGTATATCGCCAAGTTTTCATCTTCAACCGACCTATATAACGTTATAAAAGCGGAATTTGTATCCATGCGACTTGCCAATCTTATTGGACTCAACGTCGCGCCGGTTGCGCTGACCAAATCTTCCAAAAAAGACGTTTTGCTCATCGAGCGTTTCGATCGCATCCCTACAGGGCAAGGTTGGCAGCGTAAATGTATGGTTTCCGCGCTTACCCTTTTGGGACTGGATGAAATGATGGCTCGTTACGCCAGTTATCAGGACCTATCAGAAATTATCCGTCATAAATTTACAGATGCACGAACGACATTGAAAGAGTTGTTCCGGCGGTTGGTCTTCAACATTCTGTCCGGGAATACAGACGATCACGCTCGCAATCATGCCGCATTTTGGGATGGACAGATGCTGACCCTAACACCTGCCTATGACATCTGTCCACAATCAAGGTCCGGTAATGAAGCTTCACAGGCAATGCTGATTTCAGGCGATAACCGCATGAGTCGGATATCAGCATGCCTGGAAGCGGCACATCATTTTCTGCTTTCAAAGAAAGAGGCCACGGCGATAGTGGAACACCAGATTTCTGCAATCTTAAAAAATTGGAACACCGTCTGTGAGGAGGCCGGTTTATCAGAGACCGATCATGCCCTGCTATGGAGTCGCCAGTATCTGAACCCATTTGCTTTCGATGATCTGGAGAGAGCATATGCTAATATTAAAAAGATAGCCAGCGAGATGCGAACCGCAAAAAAGGGATTGAAACCGAATTGTTTCAGATGAAAGGCAAAAAGATAAACGGCTGTATTGCCTGTTACAAATGCTTTGAAAACAAGAACCAACACTGCGCCGTCGAAAAAGACGTCGCCAATGAATGCATTGAAAAAAGAAACGCATGATCGTAATGATCACTTCCGCCAATCTTCAAAACAGATATTTTTTGTCTGGCCGTCATATTCGAGGGCGCTTTTGACCTTAGAGGTTCTGGCCTGTAGAATAACGCAATTTGCCGGATTCCCCGCTTCTACCCCATAGCCGTCCAACTGCATTATCTGAGCCCCCCCGCGAAGTCACCATTTCGAAGATTTCTTCCAGTTGCGCCATTCCCATCATCT
>JAOZSO010000001.1:34239-36368 GCA_029939655.1 Desulfobacterales bacterium | reverse complement strand
GATTATTCGGAAAACAGGATACCGGATCGTCAATCACCGAATTGATTTTTTCGGTGTATGCCCGGATTGTCAAAATGGTAGTTAATTTAATCAACCAAGCATATAAGAAGGAGGAAACAAATGGCAGAATTAAAAGGTAGTCAGACAGAACAGAACCTGCTCAAATCTTTTGCAGGGGAATCCCAGGCCCGGAATCGATATACCTATTTTGCAAGCAAGGCAAAAAAAGACGGTTATGTTCAGATCGCCGATATCTTTGCAGAGACGGCCAACCAGGAAAAAGAGCATGCCGAGCGTTTTTTTAGTTTTCTGGAAGGCGGGGAACTCGAAATCACGGCTGGATTTCCAGCCGGAGTCGTCGGGACCACCCTCGACAATCTAAAGGCTTCCGCTGCGGGTGAACATGCCGAGCATACCGAAATTTACCCGGGGTTTGCCCAGGTTGCCAAAGAGGAGGGCTTTGATGCCGCGGCAATGATTTGGGAGATGGTTTCCGTTGCCGAGAAACAGCATGAAAAACGTTATGTCGATCTGGCCGGAAACATCGAGGCTGACCGGGTGTTTAAGAGAGACCAGGTCGTTGTGTGGCGCTGCAGAAACTGTGGCTATCTGGCCGAAGGCACGGAAGCACCGGCCATGTGCCCGGCATGTGCACACCCCCAGGCGCATTTTGAGCTACTAGGGGAAAACTGGTAAGCAGAGGCCGACAAAATTGTTTTTTTGTCCCGATATTTTTCCTAAATTGTGTTTCAAATTTTAAGAAAATTGAATTGGAACATATTATCTGATGTTTTAAGTTGAAAAGGTATAAAAGGTTAGACGGTAGGCGGGTATCCTGCCCCTAACTTACCAATCTTCGATAAGCCATAGGCTGTAAGCAAGAAGGCGCTTACAGCCTATGGTCTACAGCTATCCATAAACTTAAAGAGCATAGCATTTCTCATTCCAACACAAAATCACCACTAAAGCTTCCTTCCTCTTAAATATTACAGACAGCAATCACCGTTAAAGGGTGTGATTGCCTTGGTGATGATTTGGTCGTTTTTGTAGGAGAAATGAGAACTTGAAGCTCAATCATAAAATCTTGATTTTCTAATAATCCCTGAATTTGATGAAGTCTTTATAGGCTCTTATCTATGTTACATTGATATTAACATTTGTAAGTTTCTATACAGATCAAATGTAGAATAAGGCCGGGAGTCCGGGGAAAATTGTGAAAGCTGCAATTTCGCAACTACATAAAGCTATCAACACCCGATGATGGCCATAATCAGGTAAGGATTTGGTCACGCTGCCAGATTTTGGCGTATCAAAGATTAAATCAGAACCTACTATTCCTGAGAGTGCTCGAAAATGATCAAATCTCGAAGGAAAGGTGCTGAATAGGGATTAGTTGGAGTACGGCAATAGTCTGAATCCTTGAACGGCTTGCGATATATACTGATATTATCGACAGTTGGATTAATTCGATTGCAAGAAACTATCCCAATATACTACTGGTTGCCAACTTGACTTTACAATGGGTATCAGATATTTGGATCAATATAGGATGAAGCTGGTTGGGATTTATTGCTGCACCAGTCGTGGCACAATATATTGTTATTCATCCCTAACCGTTACATAACCTTAACAACAATAGCTTTTTTGCTTGATCCTCTATCAAAAAGCGAATTCTATCTTTTAAATCTCTCGGAATTGCTGCCGGTGACCGTTATCCTGGCTGCGGGCAAAACTAATGAGGCAAGTCATGTTTCGATTTCAAAACCGCCTGCCCCGGTTGCCACTGCCGAACCTGCACGCAACCTGCCGGCAATACCTTGCGGCGGTCGCCCCTTTTTTGTCTGAACATCAGAGGCAGGCAACTCAGGCGTTGGTCGAGGACTTTGAAAATAACGCCGGCCGGCTGTTGCACGAACTATTGGAACAGATCGACAGCACCACCGACAAAAATTGGATGTACGATTTCTGGCGCGATCTGGTTCTGTCCATACGCTATCCGCTGCTGATCAATGTCAATCCCTGCTACGTCTATCGGGGAAAGATCGAAGCAACCAAGGACACTCTGGCTGCTTTGGGAGCGCGGTTGCTCATCGCGACGGGCAGATTTATCGATAATGTTGCCAGCGAAC
>JAOZSO010000001.1:0-34229 GCA_029939655.1 Desulfobacterales bacterium | reverse complement strand
CGACTGAATACGCGGGTCGGCAAGGTTCTGGACCGCCTTCCGCCCGACGTGCAAAAGGATGTGCCCCGGTGCATGTCCCAATACAAGACGATGTTTTCCTCAGGTCGGATTCCTCACATTCGAATGGATCAATTTGTCACTTTTGCGCTTACACGCCACATCGTCGTTTTACACCGTAATCGGTTTTTTCGTTTGAATATCCTTGATGTGCACGGGCAACCCTTGCCGCAAGCGGAATTGGAAAACGCATTGCAATGGATCATTGATGTCGCCGATAGCCCGACATTAAAAGACTCTTCGATCGGGTCGGTTGGGGTGATGACCAGCGCTAACCGCACCGATTGGGCTGTCTGGCGCAGCTGTTTGGCTGCCTTTGATGTTCTCAACCAGGATTCTTTATCTCTAGTTGATAGTGCCCTGTTTGTTCTGTGCCTCGAAGAATCGGCACCACGGGATCTGGCGGAGCTTTCTAGAATGGTGCTGCACGGCGACGGCCGCAACCGCTGGTTCGACAAACCAATTCAGGTCATTCTGGCCGCTGACGGATCCTTTGGTGTCAACACCGAGCACACCCTTGTGGACGGTCTCACTGCCGTGCGCTTCATTGATGAAATCCATACTGGACTTAGCCATGATTTGGCCGATGATCCTTCTACCGGATCAACTGAACTCTTCAATAGCAAAAATGTTGAAGAGATTCATTGGCGGTTGCCACCGACTATCATATCGGCTATCCGCACAGCCGAAACAGATGTAGATACGCTGATCGGGGAAAATGAAACCCGTGTGCTATCGTACAAACGTTTCGGTAAGAACCATATCGCAGGCAACGGTTTCAGCCCAGATGTAATTTTACAACTTGCCTTTCAGATGGGCTGTTTTCGCCGTTTTGATAGATTGTACAGCGCCTATGAATCGGTCAATACCCGCAAATACAAGTTCGGGCGCGGAAGTGCTATCCGGACGGTAACACCTGAATCTCTCGAACTGGTCACCGGTTTTGACAATGCCGCATCCCGGTCTGATCAATGGGCGTTGTTGGACCTGGCAGCCCACCGACACGTTCAACTGATAAAGGATTGCAGTAGCGGCCAGGGTTTTGATCGCCATCTGTTTGCACTCCGGACCTTGTCGGAACTCAGCGGCCGAGAACATCCACTGTTCCGCGCTGGTGCTACCGCCGAGATTCTGGACCGAGTCATACTCTCTACCAGCGGTCTGCGTTCGCCGTCCATTGGCTTAGTTGGTTTCGGGCCAGTGGACCCTGAGGGTTACGGACTTGGTTACGTTATCCATGAGAATCACATCGTCGTGAATGCTACCAGTAAAACTCGTGAGACCACACTATTGTTGGAATGCATAGAAAAATCTTTGAACGACTTCGGCGAGCTGATTGAAATCCATCGAGCAGGAAGCACTTTTTAGTTTTCTTATCTCTTCACGTTTTATAAATGGAGGTGCATTGGTATGGGTGTTTTGCAAACCGGCCGGGTTGAAATCGCCTATGAAACATCCGGTGGTGGGGAGGAAGGAGTCATAGTTCTGATCCGGGGGCAAGGGATGCAACTGATCCATTGGCCTGAATCGTTTTACGAAGCGCTTTCGAATCAGGGATTTCGAACAATACGATTCGACAATCGGGATACCGGCCTTTCCGGAAAAATTGATCACATCGCTGACCAGGAACTTGAAGTGCTGAAGCGGCAGGTTGCAGCAGGAGGGGAGATTGATCCACCCTACACAATGGACGATATGGCACAGGATGTCATCGCTCTGATGGATGGGCTTGATATCGAAACAGCCCACATCATCGGTAATTCCATGGGCGGTTTCATCGCTCAGTTGCTGGCGGCTAAATGCCCTTCCCGGGCGCTTTCGCTGACGCTAATCAGTTCTTTCAGCCAAATTATTGATCTCGCACTCCTCGACGAGTTGTGGTCCGTTCGGAAAACCCGGAAAGTTTTCATTCAGGAGTGGGTCGAGTATGTTCGACAATTTGGAAGCAAAAAGTATTTCGAAAGTGATGATCACTCACGTCGGATGGCTGCAGCGACCTTTGATCGATGCTACTCACCCGATGGTGCCAACCGTCAGTTGCTTGCCATGTTATCAATGAAAAACATAAGGGATCGGGTCAAAACGATTTCAGTGCCGGTTTTGGTAGTTCACGGTACCGATGATCTGCTGATTCCACCGGAAAAAGGCAAGGAGACCGCCGATCTGATTCCAGGCGCAATATTTAAATTGATAGAGGGTATGGGGCACGATACTCCTCCTGGTCTTGGAAAACCTCTTGCTGAAATTGTACTCGCGCATATTCAGTCGACAACAAGCCGTATGCTATAACGAGAAATGAATAGTTTCATTGTGGTGAGGTGTTTATATGTCACATTTAATTACCGTTCAGGATATATTTAATTCAACCAGTAACGGTGTTATCGCTGCAGATGCTCGCGGTTGTATCGTATTAGTCAATCAGAAAGCTATGAGGATATTGGGATTAAAGAAAAACGAAGTTATTGGCTCTAATGTCATTGAAGTGTTGCCATTAACCAGTCATCATATCGTCGACTGTCTGAAAACCGGTAAGCCCCAAATTGGTGTCCATATTCGGGGGAAAAATGTTCATCTTGTTGTAAACGTTACCGCTATTCGAAAAGCCGGAATGGTTGTTGGCGCTGTTAGCAACTTCCAGAAAATGCAGCAGTTTGAAAATTCAGCTCAAAGGTTAGAATCATACCAACAGCTAACCGATCAATTTGAAACGGTTTTCTCCTCTTCTTCCGACGGTCTTGTTATTTTGGATGGCCGGGGGAATTTTATCCGCATGAACAAAGCAGCTCAACAACTAAATGGATGGAAGGAAAAGGATATCATTGGTAGAAATGTTTCTATGATGGTTGATAAGGGTATAATAGATCGAAGTGTTACAATGGAGATACTAAAAACAAAACGTCGAGTAAGCTTACTTGTATACGTCCAGAAAACAGAAAAGCATTTATTGGTAACCGGAACACCAGTTTTTAATGAGAACGGTGATATTTATATGGTGGTGCTCAATGAACGAGATCTTTCACAGCTAAATGCAATACAAAAGCAATTAAATGAAACTCGTTTGGTTGCAAATAAATACAAGGACAAACTCAATGAACTTAGTGTGATAGAGTTGAAGCAGCAGGAAATTATTGCAAAAAGTCAGGAGATGAGACAGGTGCTGAGAATTGCTTTGAAACTTGCAACACTAAAGGTGTCCAATATTTTAATTTTGGGAGAGTCCGGGACCGGAAAGGGGCTTTTGGCAAAATTCATACACCAGAACGGCAAAAGAAAAAAGGCGCCACTTATTCAAATCAACTGCGCAGCTGTGCCCGAAAACCTTTTGGAGGCGGAACTTTTTGGTTACGAGAAAGGTGCTTTTACTGGAGCTAGCGAAGAAGGTAAGGCTGGTTTGTTCGAATTGGCTCAGGGGGGAATTCTTTTTTTAGATGAAATAGGTGATTTGTCCTTAACAACTCAGGCGAAGCTCCTGAAATATCTTGATGACAATATCATCACGCGTCTGGGCGGAACAAAAACCATAGCCATAGATTGTACCGTCATCGCTGCAACAAACCGTGATTTGGGCAACCTTACAAAAATCAATAAATTTCGAGAGGATTTGTACTATCGTTTAAATTCCTTTACCTTAAAAATTCCACCCCTTCGCGAACGGCAGAATGACATATTTGAACTTACTACACATTTTCTTGAAAAATATAATAAAGCCTATGGTGTGCAACGGTGGATAACAGCCAAGGCTGTAGAAGCGCTTCAATCCTATCCATTTCCGGGAAACGTTCGCGAGTTGATGAATGTGATTAAACAAGCAGTAGTCATCAGCGAAGAAAGAAATTTAGATGTATTGATCCTACAGGCATTGAAAGGATCCTTCGCACTACTTACAAAAAGCAACTCTTCAGCAACACGAAAAAAGAATTTATCGGACTCGCTGTTATCGTTTGAAAAGGAGGTACTGAAAAGCGCCATGCCAAAATGCAAAACAACTCACGAGCTTGCAAAGCTTCTGGGGATCAGCCAGCCAACCGCTTTCCGCAAGTTGAAAAAACATGGGCTTTCATTCGGTTTAATTCAGAAATGAATTAATTAATTACAACATACTGAATCAATAAGATATTTAATATTTATTATTTATTCATATTTGTATAATTAATATCTGTAGATATCTCAACATGTTATATGCCCTTCAATTCATATATGTATTATCTGCCAAATTATTTTTAGCCTTCTATTTCTTAACCTGCTAAAATTACACACATTATAAAACCAGCTGCTATTGGCATTGTTTTTGCTGATATATATTTGGTCATTCACCTTATTAAAATATAGATGCTTTATTCTATTTTATTAAGACGTTCTTATCTTTGGTAGTGGAGCTTTAACTGTAGTTTGAATAGGGAGGAATTCGTTACGATGAGAAGCAAAGAACTTTATACCGGCTTGGAAAGATCGGCTCACCGAGCGTTGCTGCATGCCGTGGGATTTAGCAAAGAGGATTTTGGAAAGCCCATCATTGCGGTGGTAAATTCATGGAACGAGATCGTGCCCGGTCACTATCATCTCCGTGAGCTTGCTGTATCAGTTAAGGAAGGAATCCGTGAAGCTGGAGGGATACCCATTGAGTTCAACACAATCGCTATCTGCGATGGTTTGTGTCAAGGTCACATCGGTATGAGATATCCTCTACCTAGCCGTGAGATCATTGCTGATTCTATCGAACTAATGGTGGAAAGTCATCGATTCGATGCAATGGTCATGATGTGTTCATGCGATAAAATCGTGCCGGCACATATCATGGCTTCTTTAAGGCTTGATATTCCAACGATTATCGTCACTGGCGGCCCCATGTACCCTGGTAAATTCAGAGAAAATGAAAACATTACACTAACAAGCATGCGTGAATTTATCGGGCAAACTAAACGCGGTGATATATCTCAAGACGAATTGGCTGAAATAGAACAGTGCGCCCTACCCGGACCGGGGAGTTGTGCGATGATGGCAACAGCAAACACAATGTCATGTATTGCAGAGGCCCTAGGCATGACGCTTCCAGGTTGTGGGACAGCCCATGCACAAAGTACCAAGAAGACAAGACTGGCTCGTCAATCTGGATCTCGAATTGTACAGATGGTAAATGAGAATTTAATCCCTTCAAAAATAATATCTGAAATCGCTATAAAAAATGCCACCACAGTCGCGATGGCCATAGGGGGCTCAACAAATTTAGCACTTCACATCCCAGCTATCGCGCTCGAGGCCGGTTTCAATTATACGTTGGAAAAACTCGATTTCATCAGCAAAACAACACCGCATATTTGCGATATTATACCATCAGGGAAATATCCACTGTTGCGGTTAGAGGAAGCAGGGGGAATTCCGGCGGTAATAAAGGAACTTGGAGATCGAATCGATACCAACGTACCTACGGTAACAGGACGAACGATGAGGAAAAATATCGAATCGGTTCATGTCCTCGATAAAGATGTAATCAGACCCTTAAATTCTCCTCTTCATCATGAAGGAAGCCTCGCCATTTTGTATGGTAATCTCGCACCTGACGGATCTGTGGTAAAACAAAGCGGTGTCCATGAAAAGATGATGACCCACAAGGGCCCGGCCCGAATATTTATCTCCATGGAAGATGCTGTAAAAGCTCTGATGGGTGATCAAATCATGAGCGGGGACGTGATGGTCATCCGCTACGAAGGGCCCAAAGGGGGGCCAGGGATGCGAGAGATGCACATGGTGACTTCAATATTGATGGGATTGGGCCTAGGAGATTGTGTCGCCTTGGTGACTGATGGTCGATTTTCCGGTTCAACACGGGGACCTTGCATTGGGTATGTCTCTCCTGAGGCAGTTGTTGGTGGTCCCATTGGTTTAGTAGAAGAGGAAGATATTATCGAAATAGACATACCGGCTCGAAAACTACACCTTGATGTAACTGATACTGAACTTGCTGAACGTATGAAAAAATTTAAGCCAATTAAAAAAGAATGTAGTAAGTTTTTAAAAAGATATTCGCTCTTGGTAAGCTCGGCCGATAAAGGTGCTGTATTGGCGTATGAGTGATAAATATTAAATGAGGATTTATTGTTTCTATAGGTTGGTGCTCTAAAGCCTGTGAACAATGATTATCTATAAAGTCTTAATAAATGAATCAACACACTAAATCAGTGTTTGCTCGTTTCGGAAGTATCAACGACAGATTAGATCCTGAATACAGCTATCTAATTTTTGAACAAAACACCTATGGTGAACCAAGGACCCGTTTTCAAGAAATAATTGATTTTCTCTCAGTATTTAATAAAGGAGGCATTAAGTACAACTTTTTCAGCGAGAAAGAAGATCACAGAACCTGTCTAGTAGTTAAATTGTCTCCAAAGCATAAAGAGAAAATGCTAATGAATATTTTGGAGCTGAGTTTATCTAAAGATCTTAACTTATACATGTATGATCCACCGTAGTCAGGGTATTTCAGCAGGTTTATTAAGAATCGTTTAACTCATCATATTAACGCAAATAAGATAAAAGGAAGAAAATTATGAAGGGGGTTTACGGGAAAGTATTGGAAATTGATCTGACGCATGAAACCAGCAACACTATAGAAATCCCAGACAGCATCTATGAGTCTCTGATAGGAGGAAAGGGTCTTGCCACGTACCTGCTCTTAAAAAAGAACAAGCCAAATATTGATCCTTTTTCTCCGGATAATCACGTGGTGATCGCGTTAGGCCCGACTGTAAATACCAAAGTATGGGGTTCCAGTCGGTATGGTTTATTCAGTAAATCACCTCAAACAGGGATATATGCTGAGTCCTATTCGGGGGGGTCTGTTGCAGAATTCATGGGGCATGTTGGGTACGATGCTTTCATATTGCGGGGCGCTGCATCAAGCCCGACTGTTCTGGAAATTACGGACAACGGCATAACTTTTCACGAAGCGGGAAATATTTGGGGGATGGAGGTTTATGACGCCCAAGACGCTGTTCGTGATCTTGTAGGTAAACAATCCGGTATCATGGTTATAGGTCCTGCGGGTGAAAACCTTGTGCGTTTTTCGTTAGTGGCAAACAATTACTGGCGATCTGCCGGAAGGACAGGTATTGGTGCGGTTTTAGGCGCTAAAAATATTAAGGGTATGGCCTTTAGCGGGTCCGCCCAAAAAGAGGTAGCCGAACCTGAAATATTGGAAGAACTATGGTCTCAGATAAGTTCTGAAAGAAAGACAAATCCTGTCATACAAGGTTTTAAGACTAAGGGCACACCGGCTCTGGTGAGTGTTCTCAATAAAATCGGTTCATTTCCCACGCGTTATTGGTCTAAAGGTACTCTTGACGGTTGGGAGAATATTTCGGCCGAAGGTCTTCATGAACAGTGTAATGTCAAGCCCCATGCTTGTGCTAAATGCTTAATGGCCTGCGGAAGGTTAACCGAAGTAAGGGATGGTAGGCATAAAGGCTTAAAACTTGAAGGCCCCGAATTTGAGACAATATATTCTTTTGGGGGCCTCTGCGAGATTCCTAATATTAATGAGATCGTCTACCTCAACGATGTCTGTGATCGGTTGGGCTTGGATACAATTACCGCAGGCAATTTAGCCGCTTTTACTATAGAAGCTTCCAGACGAGGCAAAATCAAAGAAAAGTATGACTACGGAGATGTAGACGGTATTGTTTCATTACTAAATGATATTGCCTATCGACGTGGCATAGGAGCTGTTTTGGCTGAAGGGATACGACATGCAGCTCAAGAATGGGGTATGAAAGATATAGCCATTCACGTTAAAGGTTTAGAGCCTTCAGCTTATGATCCAAGAGTTCTAAAAGGAATGGGCCTGGCGTATGCGACTTCGGATAGAGGCGCATGCCATTTACGAAGCACTGTTTTCAAGGCTGAACTGTCCGGGCAAATAGCACCTGATGAAATTGAAGGTAAGGCTGAAATAGCAATTGATTTCGAAGATCGCCTTACGCTGCATGATGCATTTATTACCTGCAGGTTTTATCGTGATATCTATGCTTGGGATGGTTTGGCCAAAATAATCCAAGGCACAATGGGCATGAAACTTAACCATGATGGTCTTAAAGAAATTGCGGCGAACATTCGTAATCTTAGCCGACGGTTTAACCTGCGAGAAGGCATATCGAAAAAGGATGATACCCTGCCACCGAGATATTTCTCCGAGCCCATAAGTGGTGGGAAGGTTATTAAACCGGAAGAACTGGAAAAAATGATTCAGAATTATTACCAGCTTAGAGGTTGGAATGAGGATGGTATCCCGGTGGATGATTTAGATTTTGGTTAATATCTTAACTGCGGAAAGGACAGAACAATGGAAATAAAAAGTGAAAACGGAAATTATTTTTTGCCATGTGTTCGACACCATTTTGGGGATGAAGAAATTATTTTTGTCGAGGCAAAAGGGGCTGTGTTGAAAGATTCGGAAGGAAGAGAATATATCGACTTACTTTGTTCCCATGGATGTGCGACATTGATCGGCTATAACCACCCTGCGGTAGTTGAGGCTGTGAAAGAACAAGTCGGGAAAATGTATTCCTTAGCTATCGACTATAATACAAAACCCGCCAGGGACCTGGCTGAAAAGCTTCTATCCGTGGTACCTGAACCTTTTAACAAGGTTTACTTTGCAAATGCAGGGGCTGAAGCAGTTGAGGTCGCTCTATTTCTAGCTAAAAAATACACTAAAAAATATGAAATGGTATCACTATATGGCGACTTTCACGGGAGAACTCATGGTGCTCGCAGTCTGTTAGGTTTTGCACCATTAAAAAAAGGGATGGGACCTATGTTACCAGGGGTGACGCGCATCCCTTCGTATTATTGCTATCGGTGCCAGCTTGGCTTGGAATATCCAGCTTGTAACTTACAGTGTGCCAAAATGCTGGAAGATGCTTTGTATTATGATACATCCTCCGAAGTGGCCGTTTTCGTAACAGAACCCATACAAGGAACCGCCGGCAATATACCAGCCCCGGATGGTTATTTTCAGGAAATCAAAAAAATTCTTGATAAACACAATATTCTTCTCTTCATGGATGAAATCTTTACTGCATTCGGCAGCACCGGCAAAAAGTTTTGTTTTGAGCATTATGGAATCGTTCCTGATATGATCACGATGTCAAAAACATTAGGGGGGGGGCTGCCAATATCGGCGCTTTTAACCACTGACGAAATAGCCCAAGCATTTGCGGAGCCGGAGCCGCCTCTATACTATACAACTTTTGGAAGTAACCCGTTGATGGCGGCTGCTGCGCTGGCAAGTATTGAAACGATAATGAAAGAAAAGCCATGGGAACGTGCCGAAGAATTGGGAAAATATTGGATGAATGGATTAAGGAAATTACAAGACAAATATGATGTCATAGGCGATGTTCGCGGTAAAGGTGTAATGATAGGGGTCGAGCTCGTAAAAGACCGTAAAACCAAAGAGCCTGCAAAAGAGGAATCAATTAGGTTGAAAAAAGAGGCTGGTAAGAGAGGTTTGATTTTGCCAGCTGGACAAGGCTGGTTTGGCAATTCAATTCGGCTTGTCCCTTCTGTTGTCATGACTAAAGTCCAGATAGATCAGTCACTCCAAATCATGGATGATTCTTTTGCTGTAATTTCCTGAGAAGTTATATCGATTTAAATACTTGTTTATGCAATTAATTACTTTCATTTTAATGGGAATTGAGAAGTTTGTTGTTCGAAAACTCATCAGTAGCATAACTCTTTAAATTCAAAGGAGGAAAAAACGATGGAAAAATTGCAGGAGTTGGAACGTTTGCTATTTCAAGGGAAAATTACTCGCCGCGATTTCTTAGCCTACGTGTCTGCTATGGGGCTTTCTGTGGCTATGTCGCCTTTATTGGCTAATAGCACAGCACATGCCGCAACCCCCAAACAGGGTGGCCGCTTGAGAATTGGGAGCCACAGTGGTGCCACAACAGAGAGCCTAGATATCACATTGTTGACAGATATTATGCCTCAATTGGTCAGTCAACAATGTCGAAACCAGTTGATTGTAATTGATGAAAAAGGTGTTGCTACCCCGGAGCTTGCGGAAAACTGGGAGTCAACACCGGATGCAAAACAATGGATTTTCAACCTCCGAAAAGGCGTCGAATTTCATAACGGCAAGCCGCTGGATGCTGATGACGTTATCTATTCCATAAATCTTAGTAGAACCGAAAAGACCAAATCTCCGGCAAAAGGTATTCTTAAGCCTGTTACGGACATAAAGAAAGATGGTAACAACCAGGTGATCTTCACACTTGAATCAGGGAATGCCGACTTCCCCTATTTCTTGGCAGAAGTGAATCTTATGGTCGTACCAAACGGGACAACCGATTTTGAAAAAGGGATGGGAACAGGCCCCTTTATCCTTAAAAGTTGGGAGCCAGGTGTCCGGGCTTTCACTACGCGTAACCCAAATTATTTCAAGGAGGGACTTCCCTATTTTGATGAAGTTGAAACGATGGCCTTACCGGATGTCGTATCCAGGACCTCTGCTGTAGTAACCGGCGAATTAGATGTATTTGCCCGACCTGATCTTAAGACGGTTCAATTTCTGAAAAAGAATAAAAATGTGCAAATTATAGACGTTCCAGGGTATGCCCACTATACCATGCCTATGTTGACGACCCAGAAGCCCTTCAATGATAATAATGTCCGATTGGGATTAAAATACGCTTTTGATCGTGAGTTGATGTTAAAACAGGTTTTACGTGGTTACGGTTCTCTTGGAAACGATCATCCAATCTCACAGAAGAACCGATATTTCAACTCTGAATTGCCTCAGAGGACTTATGATCCGGATAAGGCTAAATTTTACTTGAAGAAAGCCGGTATGTTAGATCATACTTTCGAGCTTTATGCCGCTGATACAGCTTTTGCCGGGGCAATAGACTCGGCTCTCTTATTCCAAGAGTCTGCCGAAAAAGCAGGAGTGAAACTCAAGACTAAAAAGGTACCGAATGACGGTTATTGGGAGGATGTATGGATGAAGAAAGGCATGTGCTGGAGTTTCTGGTATGGTCGGCCCACAGAAGACTGGATGTTATCGCTTGTATATGCTGGATCAGCAAACTGGAATGAGAGCTATTGGAAGAATGCACGATTCGACAAGCTCCTCAAAGAGGCTCGATCTGAGCTGAATGAAGTCAAGCGTCGCGATATGTATTGGGAAATGCAAAAAATTGTCCATGATGAAGGTTCCTCAATCATTCCCATTTTTAGTAACTTTGTTTATGTAGCAAGCAGTAAATTGAGGTATAACACCATTGCCTCCAATGCCATGTATGACGGTCGTAGAATCCATGAACGATGGTGGTTTGCATAATCAAAGCTGGAGCCTTGTTGTTAATAACAAGGCTCCAGTTCTTCTATGCCTGGGACGCCAAAACCGATAGAAGAACACAGTTTAACTTCCATTCCAAACAGTTACATAAAATAAGGATGCTTATCAATGAAGCGAAACCTACATGCAGGGAAGAAGCTCAGTGGCGGATTCGGCCTAAATTCATTTACTGAAGAGGAGTGCGACGAAATTCATTTGGCAACATTAGAGATTCTTGAGAAAACTGGAATATTTGTTGAAGATGAGGAAGCTCTGGATATTTTTGATGGTGGTGGTGCCGCCGTTAATGCAAAAAAGAAAATCGTAAAAATTCCTCCATATATAGTGGAAGATGCCATTCGCAGTGCTCCGCCAAAGCTCTTTCTGGCAGGTCGCAATCCAAAAAACGATACCATATTAGAAAGCAATAGAGTCGGGTTTACTACTTTTGGAGAGGGCGTTTTTGTAATCGATCCCTACACGGGTGAAAGAAGAAAGCCCACCAGAAAAGATGTGGCCAATGCAGCCAAGTTGGCTGACTATCTGAGCGAGATCGATGTCTATGAACGGGCCGTTGGAGCACATGAAGTTCCTCAGGAAATTGCCCAGATTTATAATGCGGAAGATTCATTCAACAATACAAGTAAACACCTTTTCATGGGAGCATTTTCAGGTTACCAACTCGATAAAATAGTGGAAATGGCTACCGTAATCGCTGGTGGCAAGGATGCGTTAAGGCAGAGACCCATCTACACAACGATCACTTGTCCGGTGAGCCCGCTTAAATTGGTTAAAGATACCTGTGAAGTCATCATGGGGGCAGCTAGACACGGAATCGGTGTCAATATTCTCTCCATGGCAATGGCGGGAGGCTCGTCTCCGGTAACACTTGCCGGGACATTGGTAATCCATAACGCCGAAATTCTATCTGGAATTTTGCTTAACCAGCTCACTATAAAGGGTGGACCGGT
The DNA here is from genome assembly GCA_029939655.1 of Desulfobacterales bacterium. Taxonomy (GTDB): domain Bacteria; phylum Desulfobacterota; class Desulfobacteria; order Desulfobacterales; family B30-G6; genus B30-G6. Next base: position 21,860 of record JAOZSO010000001.1, on the reverse strand, counting down.
CATATACGGCAGTTCGACGACAGCCATGGATTTAAGAATGGCGAGCGCATCGGTGGGATCCCCAGAATGCGCAATGATCAGTGCGGCTGTTGCGAGATTGGCTCGTTATTATGCATTGCCAAGCTTTGTTGCCGGCGGGTAGGGCGATACAAAAGCTACAGATTTCCAAACCGGTCATGAAAAAACGATGACGTCGTTATTGCCGGCGTTGGCAGGGGCCAACCTGATATACGGCATGGGAATGATCGAGATGGGAATGACCTTTGATTTTGGACAACTTGTGTTGGATAATGAAGTTGCACAAATGGTCAGGCATGTGGTGAACGGGATAGCGGTAAATGATGAAACCCTGGCTGTGGATGCTATAAAAGAAATTGGAATCGGGAAAGACTTCCTCAGCCATGATAGCACGCTACGCCACATGAGATCTATATCTGCGCCCAGAGTTTTTGACCGAACGATGCGTGAAGATTGGGAACAAGCCGGCAAGCCGGATATATACAAAAAAGCAACGGAGAAAGCCATAGAAATTCTGGAGACTCATACTCCTGATCCAATAGCGGATGATATCCAAAAGAGAATTCACTCAATTGTGGAGGAAGCGGAAAAGGAATTAGGAATATAATAAAGGAGGACTAAATGAGCAAAGTAATAACCCGCATGGGAGATGGTTTTTCTGTTGAGATAGATGAAAAAGAACTAATTCAAGACATTGAAGATGGAACCCTGGATGCCGCAGATCGGGCAGAGATACAGCCTCTCACTGATGATGAACGAAAACATTTGTTTGAAATATGCAAATGCAGTTGTAGCATATCAGGGGTTGAAAAAGGGTATGAGGTTATAATGACCTATGATGGTGGAAGCAATAAGATCGGAAGGCTTGGCATAAATACCGGTCGCTTACAAGTGCTTCAGACCTATGAGCGTTGTTTCGGAGCTGACACCACTGAGCTATCAGACCTCGATTACAGCTTCAAGCAAGCAAAACACATCGTTCGAGAAAATGTTCCTCTCATGGAGCAAGCACAATTGCTCATGGTGGCTCCTGTCTTTTATGGATCAATGCCAAATCTCGGTCTTTACACCAAACCGGATGGGCCTGTCACCAACCCGGCAGAACTGATTCCTCAGGGAAAAATCAAAGAAGCGCGTGATGCATACGATGAAGCTATCGAGCATTCTGTTCGTGATATGGTTTATGTATCATCCTCCCTATTTGAAGCTGGAGCGGATGGGATAAATTTCGATACGGTTGGGGGTTCTGGTGATCCTGATTTTAAAGCAACATTATTAGCGGTGCAGGAGCTGAAGGAGAAGTACCCAAGTATGTGTGTCGAAATCGGAATGGCCGGGGAATTTATCTTGGGAATGCATGGGGAGATTTCTCACAACGGTGTACGCCTTGCCGGGCTCTATCCCCACGAACAGGTTAAGGTCGCGCAAGAAGCTGGTGTGGACATATTCGGACCAGCGATAAATACAGATCCTACCGAGTCTATTCCCTGGAACATTGCACGTGCGGTTACATTCACAAAAGCCTGTGTTGACGCTGCTGAAATTCCTGTACATGCGAATTTAGGAATGGGGGTGGGCGGTTTACCATTGTGTTATACACCACCGATTGACGCAGTGACCATGGCTTCAAAGGCACATTTAGAGATTACACGATTGGACGGGTTGTAGGTTGGCGACGGAGACCCCGCAGGGGTGGCGATACCACATGCAATGGCCGCAGGCATGGGCGGAATGCGTACTTCCGGAGATCTGGTCGCACGCATGCAAATGACCCGGGCTATGAAAATAAAAGATGCAAAAAAGTATGTGGCGGACAAATTAGGAATTAGTGTTAATGAGCTTACTGATGCTGCTGTGATGAGTGATGTTAGAGAAGACCATAAGATAGGGAGTGTCTATTCCACCATGGGTTCTCCAAAAGGCATTGAAGCAAAATATAATATTGCAAAACTGTTGGATATTGAAATTAATTCCCTAAACCGTTTCAGACGTTAGGGCTGGATTCAAAACCTCAAGCATTCTATTAATGCCTATTAGGGAAAAGGAAAAAAGCTATGATCGATAAAAGTATTATCGAAGAAACGGCGGAAGTTCTAATTAAAGCAAACAAAGACAGGGCCATTGAGATCGTAAAAAATTATCTCAGTGATGGGGGCAGCCCACTGGAACTGATGGAGGAAGGTTTTATTCCAGGAATTAACGCAACGGGTGACTTGTTTGGACGCGGCAGGTTGTTTTTACCAGAGCTTATACAAGCTGCGGAAATCATGAAGGTGGTTACCGACATGGTGAATGAAACTTTAAGTGGCGGGATTAACGCTAAGCAAGAAAAAGGGACAGTTCTTATTGCTACAGTCCAGGGTGACGTTCATGATATTGGAAAATGCATTGTTGTTTCACTGATGCAAGCAAATGGATTTAAGGTCCATGATGCAGGGAGGGATGTGGCCACCCAGCAAATAATTGAAACAGCCATAGAGATTGATGCGGATATTATTGGTACCAGCGCGCTGCTTACCACAACCATGCCGCGACAGAAGGACCTAGAAGTTGTGCTTAAATCTGAAGGATTAAAAGATCGCTTTAAAACAGTTGTCGGCGGTGCACCGGTAACTCCCCGTTGGGCCGCGAGAATTGGAGCTGATGCGTATGCAAAAAATGCTCAAGATGGCGTAGAAAAAATTAAAGAATTGCTTAGCGTTGAATAAGTTTATATTAATTTAATTGAAGCTATAACAATTGTTCATTATGCCTATATCAGTACTTGAAGAGGAATGTATATGCTCGGATATCAAATAGAAGGGATTACAAATGAACAACTTCATAGAATTCATCATGCATCTATTAAGATATTGGAAAATACGGGGATAAAAATTGAGTCAGATGAGGCAACAGAGATCTTTCATGGTGCTGGATCGGAGATTGTTAAAAAGGGGGATTGTTTTGTTGTTAAGATTCCTCCATCCGTAGTTAGTGATTGTGTTCAATGGGCACCAGAACGGTTTGTTTTGTATGGAAGGGATCCCAAACACGATCATCTTATCGAACCTGGAAGTTCCTGCTATACACTATTTGGTGAAAATTCTTATACTAACGACCTTTACACTTTAAAACACAGAACTTGTACAAAGAAAGATTTAGGGGATGCAACACGATTGGCTGATGCGTTAGATGAATTTGCAATTATTGAAAAATGTATGGGATCACGGGATAAGCCTGCCGAGACGCAGTCCATGCATAATTACGAAGCAATTGTTTCAAACACAAGTAAGCATGCCTTTCATGGTTTTTTTAGTGGGAGAAACTCAATAAAGATTGTTGAGATGGCAGCGGCCTGCGTCGGTGGCATGGAGAATTTTATTAAGCGTCCTTGTGTGTCCACCACCGTTTGCCCAACTAGCCCACTCACACTCTCTAAGAATTGCTGTGATGTCATTATAGAATGCTCAAGATTAGGTGTTGTGGTTTGTTCAATTACGATGCCATTGAGTGGTGCTACGGCGCCCACGACAATCGCTGGAACCCTGGTTGTACAGAATGCAGAACTTCTTGGTTCTTTAGTTTTGACCCAACTTACTTCAAAAAGTACACCTTTCATTTATGGTAGTGTGGGAACAATTATGGATTTGAAACTCGGTAATCCTGCTGTCGCTGCCCCAGAATGTGGTGTTTTGAATGTTGGGACTGCAAAAATGGCGCAATATTATGGAATCCCAAGTTGGTGTGGTTCAGGTGTTAGCGGAAGTAAACTTATGGATGTACAGGCCGCTTATGAATTTAACACAAATACGGCTATAGCATTACTGGCCGGATCTAATGTCATCTATGGATGTGGTTCTATTGAATCAGGACTGACGTTTGATTTTGCAAAGCTGATTCTGGATGCTGAACAATTAAGGAATTTAAAATGGATAAAAAATGGGATGGACATTTCTGATGAGACAATAGCTTTAGAAACAATTCAAAGCGTAAGCTCTGGTGGTGAATATTTATCTAGCAAACACACACTAAAACACATGAAAAGCATGTCCCAAAGAGATTTGTTTGATTGTATGGACCGCGATACCTGGGTTAAAAAAATCGGTGGGAAAGACATTATCGAAAGGGCGTATGAAAAAGCCAGATTTCTTATCAAGAACCACAAGCCGATGGCTTTACCAGAAGGAGCAGAAGATGCAATGGAAGCAATTATAAATGAATGTGAAATATAACTGAACACTAATCAGCCATATTCAAGTATACCGTGCCAATAGACTAAATTAGGTTCATGATGAGTGATATATATAAGAAAATATCTTGCAAGGAAAAAATAGATTGCTATCTCGCTATTTTGGGAGGTTTTATATTCTTAGATATCCTTCTTATTACTTATATATTTATAATAAAAGGTGCACACAGTCCAAATTCAGAAAATCTTATGTCTAATGTCTATAATACAATGATTCTTTTTTTAATAAGATATTAGTACTATATATGAATAGGCAACGCATAATTGAAGGAAACCGGTTGGGCACTACCTTCCCAATACCGAGAAACCGCAACCGGCGGATTCTCTTATATGACCTCCCTTCACCCAATGGAATACAGTTTCGCCTTAAAAAGGGGCTTCACAATATTTTTTTCATTTCCTTTTGTGTTTTGTTCTTGAAACGATTTGCGTTTTAAGTCTTCGATACTGTCGTATCTTCGCAAATTGAAGATTACATCAAAATTGGCGACCCCTCCCAATTAAAGATTATGTAACACAGCATAATATATCCGTGAGTTCAGATAGTTAACATAATTCGAGCTAAATCAAAACATCGCCGCCATAGCCAATGTGTGATGATTGAATTTGTAAATCTAAAAGCCTTCATGCAGTCAAAGTATCCGGCAATTGGTGTTTATTCTTTAATTTCATCGATGGAGACGCATATGTTGTCAATTATGATGACTATCCTTAGGAGATTGAATTATGCGAAAAATGATAAGACGTCCCACTCATCCAGGCAGTATAATAAAAAAACATATATTGAAAATACTCGACCGAATGTATATACTTATTCCCAAGAAGCAGTATACCGCTTATCGCTTAAGACTTACCGCTAAAAAGTTCCTTGGCTCGATAGGAACTGCGCACAAACGGATCAGCGGCAACATCGCTGAAACCCATTTCAAGGGCCTTTTTTTTCAACGCATTAAATTCCTCTGGCGGCACATAACGGGCCACCGGGAGATGATCCTTGCTGGGTTGCAGGTATTGGCCCAGAGTCAGGAGATGGCATCCGGCCTGGATGAGATCTGCAAAGACCGTCACAACTTCCTTTCTTGTTTCTCCCAGCCCGAGCATGAGTCCGGATTTGGTAGAGATGTTCCTATTGTTGTCCGCTACATACCGGATAAGATCGAGAGATTGACTGTAATCCGCTTCCGGTCTGACCGTCGGGTAAAGACGCTGGATGGTTTCCAGGTTGTGATTAATAACGTCAGGTCGTGATTCGAGTATGGTCTGCCATGCGTCATGGTTTCCCTGAAAATCGGGTATCAGCACCTCGATACCGACCTTGGGGCATCGATTCCTTACCGCTTGAATCGTCCTTGCAAAATGATGTGCACCGCCGTCCGGCAAATCATCCCGGGTAACGGAGGTAATAACCACATAGGCAAGTTTCAGCTGGTGAACCGCGGAGGCCACATGTTCAGGCTCATCCGGGTCGGGCAGCTTTTCAGGCCCTTGGGCAACGGCGCAGAATCGGCAATTTCGGGTGCAGCGGTCTCCCAGGATGAGGAATGTGGCAGTTTGCCGGGAAAAACATTCCCAGATGTTGGGACATTTGGCTTCCTGACAAACCGTGTGCAAGTGGCAATTATCGATAAGCGCACGAACCTTTTCAAAACCCGATCCCGCGGGCAGGCGCCGCTTCAGCCATGCTGGTTTTGCTGGTACTTCGTGTGACATTTGTTCTCCGGGCGATATTTGTCCTGCGGACGACATTTGCGCTGCGCGCGACATTACGCCTCCGGCTGTTATTTATGGTCATTAGCCCTGCGGGCGTAATTTATTGTCGCTGATAGCTTGGGACTTACCTAACACTTAAAACCTAAAACTTAACACGTTGTTTTTCCCCTTGCCCCCTATCTTTTCACCCAACATTTCCCGAGATACTTCTTCCAACTGTAGTCCGAAAACATCCCCTAAATGTTTTTTTGTTAGTTCCCGCACTGTTTGCATGGAAGGTCTTTGGGGAAGTTCTCTTGCGAGGGAAGTCATGGAAATATTCATAAGACCGCAGGGATGAATCCATTTGAAGGGCGTCATGGAAAGGTTGACGTTCAGAGCTATTCCATGAAAACTGATTCCCTTTCGGACGGCAAGACCAACGCTGCCAAGTTTTTTGTCCCCGACCCACACACCGCGATTCCTGGGATTTCGCGTAGCCTGGACCCCGAGGGATTCGGAAACACGGATCATGATTTCTTCGAGCATAAAAACCAGTTCCGTGATGCCGAGTCGTTGACGATCCAGATCCAGGATCGGATAGATCACCATCTGGCCGGGACCGTGATATGTGATGTCCCCGCCCCTTTCCACCTGTATGACCTGTATGCCTGATGTTTTCAGAAAGGCATCGGAGACTGTCAAATTTTCAATTCCCCCCCTGCGACCCAGTGTAAAAACCGGGGGGTGTTCTACAAGCAGAATGATATCCCGGGAATTTTTTTTCCCAATGCTGTCCCTGACGATGGCCTGTTGAAATTCCCAGGCTTCTGAATAATCCATTGTCTGGAGATCCAAGCACCAGCAGGTTTGTATCGGTGTGGGCGACTGTTGTCTTACCATGTCCGGGTTAACCGGCAAGACAGGGCTTTCGTGCCGCCATGGTTTCGTCCAGTCGCCGGACCTTGGTTTTGACAGGGGCCTGCAGCAGCAAATCCGGATTGTCTTTGGCTTCCTGGGCAATCTGCCTCAAGGCTTCGATAAAGCGATCGAGATCCTCTTTGGATTCCGTTTCCGTGGGCTCCATCATCAAAGCACCCTGGACCACGAGAGGGAAATAGACGGTGGGTGGATGAAAACCGTAGTCTATCAGTCGCTTGGCAATGTCGAGGGTGCTTACCTTGTATACTTGTTGATATTTGTCCGTGAAGACACATTCATGCATACAGGGCCTGTCATAGGGCAAGTGAAAAATGTCCCGGAGGCTCTCTTTCAGATAATTGGCGTTCAGCACCGCCAGTTGACTTGCTGTTTTCAACTGGTCGCCCATGGAAAGGATATAGGAATAGGCCCGAATTTGAATCCCGAAATTTCCGTAAAATGCGTGAACTTTGCCGATCGATTCCGGGAAATCATAAGAGAGTTCATACCTGCCCTGGACATGAACTACTCTGGGCACCGGCAGAAAGGGTTCGAGTTTTTTTGTGACGCAAACCGGTCCACTGCCCGGTCCACCGCCACCATGGGGAGTCGAAAATGTCTTGTGGAGGTTGAGGTGCAGCACATCCACTCCGAGGTCCGCCATGTTAACCATACCCATCACGGCGTTCATGTTGGCGCCGTCTGCGTATACCAGGCCGCCTTTGGCATGTACGATGTCCGATATCTGTTTGATGTGTTCTTCAAAAAGACCCAGTGTGTTCGGGTTCGTGACCATGATGCCTGCCGTGTCCTCATCCATGAGGGCATCCACATCGTCCGGTGAAAGAACACCCTGTGCATTGGATGCAACGGAAATCGATCGGAAACCACACAGGGCGGCACTTGCAGGGTTGGTACCGTGGGCCGTGTCCGGTATGAGAATTTTGGTTCGCCTTTCTTTGTTCATCATGTGAAAAGCGTAAAACAGGAGCATGCCTGTGAGCTCTCCCTGGGCACCGGCGGCCGGTTGCAACGTGACGGCCGGCAGCCCTGTGATTTCGGCCAGATGTTTCTCGAGATCAAACATGATTCTGAGAACGCCCTGGGCCAATTCCGGCGGCAGCAAGGGATGCGCCTGGGCAAGGCCCGGCAGTGATGCCTGGCGTTCATTGGTTTTGGGATTGTACTTCATGGTGCAGGACCCCAGGGGGTACATACCGCTGTCGACCCCGAAGTTCCAGGTGGAAAGATGCGTGTAATGTCTCACGACATCGACCTCGCTCAGGTCGGGGAAATCAGGCCCTACCCCGATCAGTTCTTCAACCAGCGGGGATGACGGGACATCGCTATTAGGCAAAGAGAACCCGGTCCGTCCTTTTTTACCCTTTTCCCACAAAAGGGGTTCATTGAGTATCAGACCGGTGGATCCCATGAGATCTTTCATGATGTCACCTCCTTGACCAGCAGGTCCATATCCGCTTTGTCCATGGTTTCAGTCACACACAACAGATAGTAATCGGGAAACTCCGGATAATCCGGTGTCAGCGAAAGCCCCGGTACTATTTTTTTGGCCAGCAGGTTTGCATAGGTTTTCTCAAAGCCCTCTGGAAATTTGATAACAAACTCATTGAAGACAGGTGTATCAAAGGGAACTTCAAACCCGGCAGTTTTCAATTCATTTTGGAGATAAGCGGCTTTGTCATGGTTCAATTCCGCCAGTTTTCGAATGCCGGTGCCTCCCAGGGTTGCCATATACATGGCTGCGGCCGTGGCACATAACCCCTGATTGGAGCAGATGTTCGAGGTGGCTTTTTCCCGGCGAATGTGTTGCTCTCTGGTGGAGAGGGTCAAAACAAAACCTCTTTTGCCTTCAATATCCTGTGTCCGGCCAACGAGTCGGCCGGGCATATTTCTCATGTAGGTCTTTTTGGCTGCAAACATGCCAAGACCGGGACCGCCGAAAGAGCTGGGAACACCGAGGCTCTGTCCCTCACCACAGGCAATGTCGGCACCGAGACTGCCGGGGTTTTTTAATATGCCATAGGCAAGGGGCTCCGTGAAAGAGACGATGAAGAGTGTTTTGTTGTCCGAATGGATTTTTTCTCCAAGGGCACTCAAGTTCTCGATGCATCCAAAATAGTTGGGTGATTGAACTGCCACGCCTGCAAAGGTCTCGAGATCCTGGAGGCCGGTCATGTCTGTTTGACCGGATTCCAGAACAGGAAGTTCGACAACTTCGAACTCTGTGGGTGCGAAGTAGGTTCGAACCACTTGCCGATACAGGGGATGGATGAGACGGGAAATAGCTACCTTTTTTCGCCGGGTGATCCGGACGGACATCAGGAGCGCTTCCGCCAGAGAGGAAGCCCCGTCATACATGGAGGCATTGGCCACGTCCAACCCCAGAAGGCGGGTGGTAAGCGTCTGGTATTCATAAATGGCTTGAAGCGTGCCCTGGCTCATTTCCGGTTGATAGGGGGTATAGGCTGTGAAAAACTCTGACCTGCCCAAAAGCTGTTTGATCACCTCTGGAATGTAATGATCATAACTGCCGGCACCGATGAACACCTTGTAATCCGGGCAGACCGCCATTTGTTCAGCCAGTCCGCTCATGTGCCGGTTCAGTTCCCATTCGGTCTTGGCTTGCGGCAGATCGAGGTCTGATTTTCTGCGGCAGTCATCCGGAATGGATGTAAACAGATCATCCAGACTGCCGGCGCCGATTTTTTTCAGCATATCGGCGATATCTTCTTGCGTGTGCGGTAAATATCTCATGTTATCACCCCTTCAATGATTCGAGATAGGCGTTTTTATTCATCAGCTGGTCAAATTCAGATTTTTCACTGAGCTTGATCCGGAGCATCCATCCCCCGGTATAGGGTTCATTGTTGAGCAGTTCAGGCGTGTCTTCCAGTGCGTCATTGACGGCAACAATCTCGCCGCTCACAGGCAGGAACAGTTCTGATACGGCTTTGACTGATTCCACCGTTCCAAACTCGGCACCCTTTTCAAACGTCTCGCCAACCTGGGGCAGTTCGACAAAAACGATGTCTCCCAATTGATCCTGTGCATAGTCGCTGATGCCGATGATGGCCTCGTCATTTTCCATTTTTGTCCATTCGTGATCGTCGGTATACATGACATCGTCCGGAAAATTCAGCTCACTCAATTCTTTCATGACGGTCTCCTATAAAAAAAGGTTTTAGGTTGTTTAGGTTTTTAGGCTATTAGGCTGTTAGACGATTAGGCGGCTAATAGCCTAACAGTCTAACAGCCTACAGTCTGTCTCTTATAGTAGTTCATGCAATTTCTGGATTTTATCACCGACCTGATCCGTTGTAAAACAGTATTTCATCTCTAAAAAACGGTTTCGAAACGATATAACGGCTTCCTTGACGGTCCGGTTATCCACCAGAACATCCTTGAAGAATTGCGCCAGTTCTTCGAAATCCGTAGCCTCCATGCCAAAACGTGTCATTTCCTGTACACCCATGCGAAGAGATCCGGAAGCCGTAAAACCTTCTTCCACCGGGGCTGCCTGGTAGTTGACGATGAGGTTGTTCTCTTCCAGTTTCCTGGCGATCGCAGGCCCCTTTGCATAGCCGACGTTGAGTATAACCTGGTGGGTTTCTGTAAAAGAGATTTCCGGATCGCCGGCCACGCTCAATCCGCAGTCGTTCAATGCTTTGGCGAAGACGCGTGCATTGTCGAGCACTTTTTTAGGGTATTCATCTTTGAAATGGTTCATCTCGTATGTCGCCATCAGGAGTCCTAAAATCGTTCCCAGGTGATGATTGCTGACACTTCCGGGGAATGCCCGGCGTTTTACGGCTTCCCACAGTTCGAACCGGGGGTCTTCATCCGTGATATCCGTGCCGATGATACCCCGTTGTGTCCCGAAAAAGGTTTTATGGGTAGATCCTGTTATGAAATCCGCTCCTTCTTTAAATGGCTCCTGAAAGTGGGGGCCTACCAGGCCCAGAACGTGAGCCATATCGTACATGATAACCGAATCAATTCCCAGACCATTGATTATTCGACGAACTTCTGTGACGGGCTCCTTGTGGAGGACCATACTTTTGCCAAAGATAATAAGTTCCGGTTCATGTTTTTGGATGAGAGTCTCGCAGGCACTCAGGTCAATTTTATAGGGGTTCTCGGGCAGGACCGGAAAGTTTACCACAGCCGGTTTTTCAGACAAGGGGTCCCGGGCCACAAAGTCTCTCAACGCTCCCATGGGCTGTGCACTCAGATGGCCGCCTTTGATGATATGGTTGTTCATCACTTTCCTGAGTCGTCGTTGCTCACTTTTCCGGTCGGCTCGATTGATATAGTCCACCAGTGCGCTGAACAGGGCCATATTGGCCATCTGGCCCGAGACCAGTCGGGTTTCGACCTGCTGACACCCAAAAAACTTTTTTAACTCTGTTTCGAGTTTTGCCTCGACTTCGGCAATGAAATCGGTTCCCTGGTAATAAAAAACCTCGGCTTCACTGAATGCACTTACCTGCTTGTGTTCAGCATACCGTCCGCAGGGGTCCATGATGGAGAGCAAGCGTATGAGTTCGGACTGGGTCTGTTCTGACGGGATGAGGTTGATGCACTCCTTTTGCCGCCATTCTGTATTTCGAATCGATTTTATGAGAAGAGATTGAACGTTTTTGGATATTTCCTCTTTTCCTGACGGTCCCTTTTCCTGCCCAATCCTGTCCCAGGGGATAGACCTGGCAAAGGGCGGTGCTTCGCTTCGCATATGAAAGGGAACGATAACCGCCGGCACCTGTTTTGACCGGATTTCGATCTCGATGTCGTCGCCTTCCACCAGCGTGCTGTCTACCAGTGCCAGGCAGATTCCTCTGAGACCATGATTCTCGGTCAATTTCGAGAAGATGCCTTCTCCCTCGATCTCCCATCTCGGAATCATGGTGCCGCTGGTGACATATCCGACATGACGATTACCCTGAAAAACCTTGTATCCGGCACGGGCTACGCTCTTTTTTTTCAATGCCACCGGCATGATGCAGCGAGGGAGGTCATGAATGAGGGAATAGTCCCGGTCAGCAATTTTTTTAAATGCTTCAAATTGCTTTTCAAGGGCATTTCGACCGATGAAGTCTTTTTTTAAAGGAGACAGACTCACAGCAAACCTTGACAGAGGCGACGCGTAGATCGGGATTTCCTTATTGTCCGGATCCATTCCCAGTTCGTGTCCGTACAGCGGAAGACCTGCTTCAAGTCTGAGAGTGTCCCGCGCACCCAGTCCAACAGGGTGGGCGCCCTGATCCATCAGCAGATCCCAGATACCGGGTGTGTCAGCACTGTCGATGAACAGTTCAAAGCAGAGGGGTTCCCCGGTGTATCCCGTGCGCGCGATCAATACTTTTCTACCTTGAATGGTGGCAATGCTGAGATGGTTTCGCATGGGTTCCGGAAGAGCGCCGGTGTCCATTATCTTTTGAAGTATGTCTTTGGAAGTCGATCCCTGCAGGCTCAGCATGGATATGTCTTTGGTTTTATCCTCCATGATGACATTTTTGAAATCAGGCAGAGATGACTGAAAGTGATCCCAGTCTTTGAGACGGTTGCCGGCATTGACCACCAGCAGGTATTCATCTGCATGAAAGCGATAGAGATAGGCATCGTCGATGGCGCCGCCGCGATCATTTGGAATCAAGGTATACTGACTTTCTCCCTCCTCAAGTCCGACGGCATTGTTGGAAAGGACATGCTGTAAAAACGGCAGCGCATCCTGACCACGGAGAGTGAATCGGCCCATATGCGACACATCAAAAAGACCGGCATGCCGTCTTGTTGCAAGGTGTTCCCGGACAATTCCCTGTGGATACTGTATGGGCATGACCCAGCCCCCGAATTCGACCATCTGGGCACCCAGGTCGACATGGCGATCATGCAAAATTGTTTTGAAGAGATTTTTCATGGGACGGCTCCTTTATTTTTATTGCTGCCTAAAGAATGTAGGGTCGCTTCAAGCCATAGCTTTTATTTGCGTTACACGCGAGATTTACGCTGCGCGTGTCATTTATCCTCCGGATGATATTTGCCCTTCAGGCGTCATTTATTGCTGCTGATAGCTGTCTGCTCTTAGTTGAACCTAATACCTAATACCTAAAACCTAAACCGATGTATTTCCCCTCCAACCCTGGTTTCCCCCTCAAATCCTTGTACCCTCGTCTTAAACCATCTCGATAGCACACGCCATGGACACGCCCCCACCGCCACAGAGGGTGGCCAGCCCCAGTGTTTTTCCTCGCTGTTTCATAGCGTAGATCAGGGAGACGATGATACGGGCACCGGTGGCGCCGACCGGGTGTCCAAGACCGATTCCCGAGCCATTGACATTCGTGATATCCCGGTTCAATCCCAACTCTCTTTCGCAACCGATATACTGGGCGGCAAATGCTTCGTTCACTTCAACGAGTTCGAAATCCTCAATTTTCAGACCACTGCGTGTCATCAGGTCCTGAACGGCCGGAACAGGCGACATGCCCATGACCGAGGGATGACAGGCTCCTTTTCCGACGGCCTTGATTTTTGCCAGGGGTTGGATGTTGAGCGTTGCGGCTTTTTCGGCAGACATAATCACCATTCCGGCCGAACCGTCATTGATACCACTTGAGTTTCCTGCCGTAACCTTGCCGGTTTTGGGGATAAAGACGGATGGCAGTTTCTGAAGCTTTTCCATGGTCATCCCCGGTCTGAAGTGTTCATCCTTATCAAACAGAATGGGATCTTTTTTTCGTTGGGGAATTTTCATGGGTACGGTTTCTTCCTTGAACGAACCATCCTGGGTTGACCGCTCTACATTGTTATGACTTCTCAGGGCCACTTCATCCATCTCCTCCCGGGTGATGCCATACTGCTGGGCCACAAACTCTGCTGTATGGCCCATGATATAAGGCTTCCCTTTAAAATAGCTTAAGGGGGGCTCTTCTGCATTCACCGGGCCGTTTTCAGGGTGGGGTATCACATGGGAACCACAATGCAGGCTGCGAATCAAGGCGTCCACGAAGACCTGATCCTGGAGGCGACATCCCCAGCGGGCGGCCGGAACGACATACGGGACCCCGGACATGTGTTCGACACCCCCGGCAAGAATGATATCGGCCATGCCGGCCTGAATCATAGCCATCCCGGAGATGGTTGCTTCCATGCTCGAAATGCACACACGGTTGATGGTTACGGCGGGAACAGTGTCGGGTATACCGGCCAATAACGCAGCTGTTCGGGCGACATTCAATGTGTCCACCGGTTCCAAACAGCAGCCGTAGCGCACATCATCGATAGTTGCGGGATCGATACCGGCTCGGTCTATGGCTTCCTGCATGGTAACTCTGGCAATTTCTGAGGCGATAGTGTCCCGCAGGGTTCCACCGAATGCACCGATGGCGGTCCTGCATGCCGATGCAATAACAACATCTTTCATGGCTAAGTCCTTTCATTCTAAGTTTGGTTCAACTTTGTGAAAAATAATCTGAACCAGATGCATGAAAGATATCAAGCCTCGACAAGTTATTCAACCTTTGATCTTTGAACCTTTTTGGTTTACATCTACAATGACAGCCGAAGGCGAAATGTCGTCCAAGAATCTCTGTCACAAGAAATGTAATTGACTTCATAGGAGCATACCCATGAATGAGACATACAATTTATACAACGAAAAATTAATCATTGCCAACTGCAGCGGGTTTTTCGGTGACCGATTTTCTGCGGCACAGGAGATGGTCCAGGGCGGTCCTATCCATTTTCTGACAGGTGATTACTTGGCCGAGTTGACCATGGCCATCCTTCTTCGCAAACAGTTCAAGGACCCCGATGCAGGTTATGTCACGACCTTTTTAAAACAGATGGAAATTGTCATGGGGGAATGCCTTGACAAGCGTATCAGGATTGTTGCCAATGCAGGGGGCCTCAATCCAGCCTCGCTTGCCGGAGAACTTGAGAAGGTGGCGGACACGCTGGGGCTTCATCCCAAAATTGCCTATGTCGAGGGTGACAACCTCATGCAGAGACTACAGGATCTTCAGGGCAAAGGAGAACCTTTTACCCACATGGACAAGGGGATCGCCTTGAAGGATGCCAAGGCTCAGACGATTTCAGCCAATGCTTATCTGGGTTGCTGGGGGATTGTGGAGGCACTGGATCACGGTGCAGACATTGTCGTGGGGGGGCGTATTGCCGATGCAGCACTGGTCATGGGACCCGCGGCCTGGCAATTCAAATGGGAGAAAACAGACTGGGATGCACTGGCGGGTGCGGCGGTGGCCGGCCATGTGATCGAGTGCAGCGCCCAGGCAACCGGAGGCAATTACTCTTTTATTGAGGAGGTACCCTCTTTCAGGAATGTAGGGTTTCCCATTGCAGAACTTGAAAAGGATGGATCCTCGATCATTACAAAGCATCCCAACACCGGCGGGCTTGTCTCGGTTGGAACGGTAACCGCTCAGCTGCTGTATGAAATCCGGGAACCCAGATATCTGACGCCGGACGTGGCAGCTCGTTTTGACACCATCGATATTTCCCAGGAAGATGTCGACCGGGTTCGGATTCAAGGCGTCAAGGGGGAACCACCCACTCGCACCACCAAAGTCTGCATCAACAACCTGGGGGGATATCGTAACAGCATGACCATTATTCTGACCGGCCTCGACATCGAAAAAAAGGCGCAGATCGTGACTGAAGCCCTCTTTGACAGTCTGGGTGGGAAAAAACTGTTTTCGGTGGTGGATGTACAGCTTGTTCGTTCTGAAAAGGAGAACCCGAAAACCAATGAAGAGGCTTTTGCGCATCTGCGTATATCGGTCATGGATCCGGATCCCAAAAAGGTGGCCTTATTATCTTCAAAGCTGGTGGAACTGGCTCTGGCCAACATCCCCGGATTTACAGCCACAGCCCCCCCGACCAAAGGAGTTCCGGCGATTATGCACTGGCCGGCACTGGTGTCGAACAACCATATCCAACAGCATGTTTTTGTCGATGGCCAAGAGATCGTTGTGAAAGCGTTTGCTCAGAGAGAATCCTTCGATGCAATACCGCTTCAGACAAGATCGATTCCATCGGTTCCACATGGAGAAACCATTTCAACATCTTTTGGGAAACTGTTTGCTACACGTTCCGGAGACAAGGGTGGCAATGCCAACCTGGGCATCTGGGCAAAAACACCGGAAGCGTTTGCTTTTTTAAGGGATTATTTATCGGTGGAACATCTGAAAAAGCTTCTCAAGGACCTGGCGGATTTTGAAATCGAGCGATATGAACTGCCCAACCTCTTGGCCTTAAATTTCTATATCAAAGGGCTGTTGGGTGACGGCGTGGCCGCATCCCTGAGGAGTGATCCCCAGGCCAAAACGCTGGGAGAATACCTGAGAGCCAAGATTATAGATATTCCCATTGCCATTTGTCCTTCGGACGATATTAGCCCTACGGGCGACATTTAGCCTTCGGCTGTCACTTGTCCTTCGAACGACATTAGCGCTGTGCGCGTCATTATGCCTGCGGCTGTCATTGGGCAACCTGGCGGTTCCCGGCTGTTAGCTCTTGGCTGTCATTCTGCCAACAGCTAAGACCCAACAGCCAAGAGCTTATGGGCTTACCTAAAACTTAAAACCTAAAACTTAAAACGGTCTATTATGACATACAAATTCAGCTCCAAAGCAACGTGTCAGGAATATTTCGGCAAATCCCATGTCATGGTGAGGAAATCGGTCAAGGCTTTTGTGGACAAAGAGATTCTTCCCTTCATAGAAGACTGGGAGGAAGCAGGGGAATTTCCACGGGAGCTCTATCAAAAGGCAGCGGCAGTAGGTATTCTCGGAACGGGATATCCCGAAGCATACGGTGGCATTCCAGGGGACATTTTTTTTCACATCGCCGTGTCCGAGGAACTTATGCGCTCAGGATCCGGCGGTCTGGTGGCGGGTCTGGGCAGTCTGAATATCGCCATCCCTCCGATCCTGTCGGCCGGAACAGAATCCCAAAAAGAACGGTTTGTCAGTCCGGTTCTGGCGGGAGAAAAGATATCGGCACTCGCCATAACCGAGCCGGGAGGGGGTTCGGATGTGGCCAATTTGCAGACAACGGCCGTCAGGGAAGGAGATTACTACCGGGTCAATGGGAGTAAGGCTTTCATTACCAGCGGATACCGTGCGGATCAGATAACCTGTGCTGTCCGCACCGGTGAATCCGGCGCCCACGGCATCAGTCTTCTGGTCATCGAATCGAATACACCGGGGTATTCTGTATCCGAAAAATTCAAGAAGACAGGCTGGTGGGCATCGGACACAGCCCAGATATTTTTTGATGACTGTTGCGTTCCCGTACAAAATCGACTGGGGGAAGAAAACGCAGGCTTTTACACCATTATGGAAAACTTCCAGGGTGAAAGACTGGCTCTGGCAATCATGGCAAACATGACGGCCCAACTGGCCCTCGAATCGGCCATTGCCTACACCGGGGAAAGGGATGCTTTCGGAAGAAAACTGAAGGGATTCCAGGTGACACGGCACAAGCTGGTGGATATGGCAACCCTTGTGGAGGCGAGCCGTGAATTTACATACCGGATTGCAGCCAAGATCGACGCTGGACACAACCAGATCAAGGAGATCAGCATGGCAAAAAATTTTTCCTGCAGTGTCAGCGACAAGGTCACCTATGATGCAGTCCAGATATTCGGCGGATATGGATACACGCGTGGGTATCTCGTGGAAAGACTGTTCCGGGACAATCGGATCCTGTCCATCGGTGGCGGCACCACCGAGATCATGAAGGAGATTATTTCTAATTATATTCTCTGAACCTATCGTATATGGTGAGTTCAAAAATAACGATCCTATCTGGAATTGATCAAATCTGGTACCCGCCATCAATTATCCGATGGCCATTTGTATCCGTAATCTGCCATAGGGGTTGACATAAACCCTTTTATTGAGCAATATACGTTTAAATAAAGGGTTTATATCGAGAGGGCGGCATGATGAAACGAACTGCAGAATGTCACTTGAAAAGCTGGCTGAAAAACAGATACAGAAAGCCGCTTGTTATCCGGGGTGCCCGGCAGGTTGGGAAATCAACCCTGGTTCGTAAATTTGCTGAAAGCAATGACCTGATATTAAACGAAATAAATCTTGAACAGCACCTTGAATTAAATGATATTTTCAAAACGCTGGACTCTGGAATAATCCTGAAAGAACTCGAAGGCCTAGTAGGAAAAAAAATTATACGTCCTGATTCAATTTTGTTTCTGGATGAAATTCAAGCTACCCCATATGCTCTGCAGGCACTTCGCTATTTCTATGAGGAATTGCCTGAGATACCGGTAGTAGCAGCCGGTTCTTTACTTGAGTTTGTGCTTTCACACCATAGTTTCTCCATGCCGGTGGGAAGAATTAACTACCTGCATCTCGGTCCGATGACGTTTGAGGAATATCTTGCAGAAATCGATGGGGGGCTATTAAAAACCATCACGGAATTCGATTTTGCAGATAGTATTCCAATGACCACTCATAAAAAGCTGTTGGATCGACAACGTGAGTTTTTAATGATTGGAGGTATGCCGGAAGCTATCTTGGGTTACCTGAGAAGCGGTCAATTCTCCGATACCATACCAGTTCAACGGTCTATCATATCGACTTATCTTGATGACTTTTCCAAATATGCTTCTCGAAAAGCACTGCTTCGATTACAAAAAGTGTTTAATTTTATTCCAAGGGCAGTGGGAAAAAAAATCAAGTATAGTAATATTTCCAGGGAAGAAGCATCACGTGAATTAAGAACAGCCATTGAACTTCTTTCAAAAGCCCGGATAATCAGCCAGGTATTTCACAGCCATTGCTCCGGATTGCCCCTTCAGGCTGAAATAGATGCGCTTACTTATAAGGCTCTGTTTTTGGATATCGGTTTAATGAATCGTGTTTGCGGATTGGATTGGCTGGCAATATCTGCTCTGGATAACCGCCAGATAGTTAATGAGGGAGCCATGGCAGAACAGTTTATTGGTCAGCATCTTCTATATTTTCGAGGATTGAGCGAACCACCAGAATTGTGTTACTGGTTGAGACAAAAAAAATCAGCTAATGCGGAAGTTGATTATGTAATCTCGCGAGCGGATTTGATAACCCCGGTTGAAGTGAAAGCGGGCAAAAGCGGTACGCTCAAATCACTCCTCCAGTTTGTTTATAATAAAAATGCAAAACTGGGTGTTCGTTTCGACCTTAATCTACCTTCAATTCAGAATATAGAACATTCTTTGCGACAAGCAAATTCAACCACACAGGTCAAATACCGGTTAATTTCCCTTCCTCTTTACATGGTGGGGCAACTTCCTCGGATACTGGATATGTATCGAACAGGCAATATTTCATCTCAGCCAGGGTGATATCTGGATGGTTGCCGATCATCCGAATTAATGTGGCTCAATTCTCATGACCCAAAATGGCTCACCTTTAAACGACCGTTGGCAAATGTAGTTGACAAGAGCTGTTAAGGCCTTATTTTTTTGCGAAACCTTATTGATAAAAAAAACACTGAGCTTCTCCTTGAGAGAGAGGCTTTTTTCATTCCCTACTCGAAAGTGGAGATGTATGCACTGGAATAAGAATATAGATAGAAAACGATATAACAATGTGAGATGGTTGTGGATAACGATAGCTTTATGCGTTCTTTTTACCTGGGTACCCCAGGGGGTTCGGTCGGAAACAGGCTTGAAAGATGTTAAAATTTCCCAGGCACTCTATCCGGCTTTTGAGCATTTGAGAATGTTGACCGGCCCCAACAGTGCCGAGGTACTTAAAACAGAGCTCATCGATGGGCTTCTCGATTTTGTGGCCGCTCCAAAGGAAGACGGCCGTCTCTATTTTACTGATGGATTATTCGAAGCCACTTCAGCTTATCATGAACTTATTTTTGATAAAGAACTGCTTGATATCCTGAAACTTTCCTACAATCCAGAACTGCCCTCATTTTTAATGAATCCCTCATCAGTGCGACTTTCCTACTGGCACGAATACGGTGCTGGAAGCCAGGGCTCACCGAAACTGTGGGATAATATGGATAGAATGGATGGCCCCGTCATTGTCAAAGGCCGGGAGTTTGTCGAAAATACACCGGACATTCATACAGGGACATATTTTCGGTATGATCTGGATCGAACCCTGATCCTGATGAAACATAATGGAAATAACATTATGATATCCCTGAGCAAGCAGACCGGAGTATCGGATGTTGGTAAAAGAGGGGTTGTTCTGGGGGCTGACACCGACTGGACCTATCTTTATTCCGATAAAAAAGGGTTGAATAAACCCGGACTGGGATGGGTCCGTTCGTACATGTATGATTCTTTCTCTATTATCGTTTATTACGAGACCCAGGGGGAAGAGAAGCAGGTTAAATGCGGGGTATTCAAGTGGCTCGACGCGGGCTGGA
Organism: Desulfobacterales bacterium; assembly: GCA_029939655.1. Classification (GTDB taxonomy): domain Bacteria; phylum Desulfobacterota; class Desulfobacteria; order Desulfobacterales; family B30-G6; genus B30-G6. The sequence goes on along the minus strand of JAOZSO010000001.1, from coordinate 1,567 downwards.
ATAAAATCAACATGGTAAAGAAACATCATATATATAAGGGCCTGCAGCGGTTTGGTCAGACCTATAAATCGATTGTCGAGAATCCATCCCTTCCTGATCTTGCTGTTATGACAAGGCATTTTTCCAAAATCAAGACAATGGAAATGGAAGAACTGCAACAATTGAATCGGTCCTACCTGAAATCGATCCGCGAAGAATACGCCAATGACAAATCACTGTCTTCCAAATGGGCGGCCAACCTGCTCAAGGACGAGCAGGTAGAAAAGATGGACAAACATGAATTAAGATCGGTTCTCATGCTCGAGTATTTTAAAAACGCTCTCGGGAAATCCTATCACATTGACATCGCCATGCGGTAATCCAAATGTTAGTTCTTGGCTCTTAGCCCTCGAATCTTGGCGACATAAGGAGCCTCCCCGGAAACCAGGTCAGACTGAGCAGGATAAGGTGAAGTGGGAGTATTGATATTTTCACGTTGTTTCAAGTCGGGACTCGAGAATCAGATTGTCCCGATGGACGATCTCATCATCATGCCGATACCCGAGGATCGATTCGATCCGGCTGGTTCTGGCTCCGATTATTTTCTGTAGATCCCCTGAGTTGTAATTGACCATGCCGATGGCAATTTTTTGCTTGTTTTTCCCTTGTATGATCACCGAATCTCCCATACTGAACCTGCCTTGAACTGCCGTGATGCCGGAGGGAAGGAGACTCTTGCCATTTTTCGTCAACGCTCTCTCGGCACCCTCGTCGACGAAGAGTAATCCTTTTGTTTTCTTGGTAAAGGCGATCCACTGCTTGCGGCTGTTCAATGCGCTGGTTTCAGGGATAAAAAAAGTGCCGCATGATTTTCCGGAAAATACATCTTTTAGAATATCCGGTTTCGAACCATTGGCAATAATGCTGGCGATACCTCCCAGAGAAATATTCCTGGCCGCCGTCAATTTGCTGGCCATCCCGCCGGTTCCCAGAAAACCGGGTATGGTGTTGGCAGCCTTGGCTATCCGGCGATCCATTTTTTCGACTACCGGTATCAATTGTGCATCAGGGTGACGTCTAGGGTCTTTATCGTATAGACCGTCTATATTGGTCAGGTTCACCAGCAGATGGGATTCCGTCAGATTGACCACCAGTGCACTGAGGTTGTCGTTGTCACCGAATTTGATCTCGTCGGTGCCGACGGTATCATTTTCGTTGATAATGGGAATGATTTTCCAGGACAACAATGTCATCAGGGTGTTTCTGGCATTGAGATATCGCCGTCGGTGCGTGAGATCATCCCGGGTGAGTAGAAGTTGTGCCGCCTTGGCTCCCTGTCTCGAAAAGGCCTCCTCATAAGCCATGATCAGGTTGCTTTGTCCCATGGCTGCCAAGGCCTGCATTTGTGAAAGTGATGTTGGGCGTTTGGATAGACCTGCCTTTTTCAACCCTGCTGCAATAGCCCCCGAGGAGACAAGAATAATTTCGATTCCCCTGTTGCGTAGTCTGCAGACTTCGGTTGCCAGATCATCGATTAAATTCAGATTCAATCCATTTTTGCGGGTGAGCACACCGCTGCCGATTTTGA
>JAOZSO010000440.1:0-3339 GCA_029939655.1 Desulfobacterales bacterium | reverse complement strand
CTTAGCTACGGAAACCTCGACAACCGCTCAATTTAGCTTTTACTAATGCATAAACAATGCCAGTTGTTAGCATATGCTCATAATAATCCTGTTCGAAAATCATTATGAAAATTAGTATGTTATAGCTTTTAGAGATATAGGGGAGTGTTAAAAAGTGGATAGCGTATTTTTTTCCGGTGAAATGTAACGTTGGGGAACGTTACCGTAACGCATTGTGGAGGTCGACATGAGGAAGAAATTACGGGTTGTTTGCTTAACAGATAAATATGCCGTTATATCCGGCATAGTCCTTAATGGTTGGCTTGTGCACAGGGACTATGTTTTCGGGCAGCTTTGAGAGCGAATAGAACCGTACCCTGGAACCTTCTATGCCGTCCGCACGGGGTTGCCCCTTCCATTTTTGGACAATAAAGGCAACAGCAAAAACTTGTACCCTGTCACCGTCTGGATATGCAAATTTTTGGTCGGGACCGCAGTAGAGGGCCATGGGTTCGGCATTGATCACCGTCAGAGCGGTTTCTTCCGCCACTTCCCGTTTCAGCGCCTCAAAAGCGGTCTCACCAAGTTCAACAGACCCACCCGGCAACCCCCACAAGTTGGTGTCTGTTCGCCGCTGCAGTAGAATTTCTCCCACATTGTTCACAACAACAGCCCGGACGCCTGGAACAAAAATCCGCTGTGACCCCACCAGCTTTCGGATTTCCTGAAGATAGCTCATCGCGCTCAGCCTCCGTATATAACGGTGTGTGTTTCACTCTTGACAACAGTGGGGAAAATACATATCTATAATTAGCATATACTCATAACAATGTAAATGATGTCCTAACCCTTATCAGCAAAGTAATATCTTGTGGAGGAAATTATGAAAATAGCACTGACATCTACAGGAAGAGAGTTAACATCGGATATTGATCCCCGTTTCGGCCGATGTGCCTATTTTATTGTTGTTGATCCCGACAGTATGCTTTTTGAAGCACTGAAAAATGAAAACAAAGACCTGAGCAGCGGCGCAGGAATCCAAACAGCGACTTTTGTGGCTTCTAAAGAAATTAAATCTGTAATAACAGGAAGTTGTGGCCCAAATGCCATTCAGGTTCTGTCAGCTGCCGGTATTGCTATCTATACCGGAGAGTCTGGAAAAACCGTGAAAGAGGCCTTAGAAAGATATAAAAACGGCAGATTGTTAACTTCTAAAATAGATGACAACGCAAATGAAAATGTTGTAAGCCCGCAAAGCACAGTGGAAAAAGATTCCCGGCCGGGTGTTCCTGCAAGCGGTCAAAAAAACAATAGAATGGGTACCGGCAGAGGTATGGGCAGAGGTATGGGCCGGTGTCGAAAAGATATAGGCATGGGCGGCGGCAGAGGCATGGGCGGAGGCGGAGGTAGAGGCATGGGTGGAGGTAGAGGTATGGGCGGCGGCAGGGGTGGAAATGGATAAATTCGATTTTTTTATGGCAAATCTTCAGGGGCAGATATTTGAAGATACCAAAAGAGCCTATGGAGAGGCTGGATTTCAGCGTTGGCGCAACCCGATCTATCAAGGCAGGATGAAAAATCCGGACGCTCATGCCAAAATCACGGGACAATGCGGCGACACCATGGAAATGTTTTTAAAGTTTGAAAATAACTGTGTAATGGATGCTTCATTTGTAACCGACGGGTGTGGCTCGAGTTCGGTGTGTGGTTCTTTTGCTGCTGAGATGGCCCTGCGAAAAACTCCCGATGAACTCACGGACATCACCGGGGAAGCTATTCTTGATAAAATAGGCACGTTTCCCGAAGGGGAAGCGCATTGTGCCTATCTTGCTGCGGAAACCCTGCAGAAATCCTTGCAGATTTATATGCGCAGGCAAACTGGGGTATCCAGAGTCAATTCTGGAAAATACCCGCATAACCAATGATGACTGGGGGGATTAAGCATGACAAAAGCAGCCATTCAGAATAGGATAGTACCTGGAGGCGTATAGGCTGTAGGCTATTAGACTGTAGGTCGCTAACAGCCTAACAGTCTATAGCCTAAAGGTCTTCTGTCTCCTGACTTCTGTCTTCTGAATTCTCTACTTGGGGATGATGCCCCCCACAAGCGGTTCATAGACTCGGTATTCCGTTTCTTCTCCGGTGATGACATCGATTTGCTGCTGAATGGCGACCCTCTCCTCGCTGTTGAGCCATTTTTCCCACTCTTCTTTTGAGTTCCAGGTGGACCGGATGAGATATTCATCTTCACCCGGAGGATCGATGCATTTTAAGGACTCGCTGGATATGTAGCCCTGCTGCGCCCGGGCGAGGGACCGCAACTCTACCATGAGTGGAGAAATTGCTTCGGCTTTTTCCTTTACGAACATTCTTTTGATTAAAACCTGGACTGCCATGCTGCCTCCTTTTTTTTCCGTTATTATATTAATCCCTTATAGGGTTGAATCAGTGCCGGGCCCTTTGGACCCAGGTATCTACTTCTTGAATGAGTATTAGTCCGTGTCGGAATACATCTCTCCATGGGGCACTTCTTCTCCTGAACGCCAGGTATCGTACTCCCCCGGTTGCACATTATCACCCGCTTTTACGGTTTTTTCAATCCAAACGATACGGGTGTTGCATTCCTGGATACTTCTTCCCATCTCTTTTTTTCGCTCTTCAAGGGCATTTCCCGCCGTTTCCCTTGTTTCGTGAACAGATAAGACGTATTTTTTCGCATTAGCCAGATCATGTTCATCATAGATAAGTGCATACATGTTTATTCTCCTTTCTTATATATTGTTGACGTTATATGAAGCTATTGCTGAATCTCAAAAGCCGGAAACGATCGAATTACCTACCTTTAGAATCCCAGCATAAAAAGTATGCTGCCGATACCGAGCCCGAAAACAAGGTTGAATATTTTGATTAAAACGGAATCTTTCAGGCTGTAGGACAGCATCGGAAGCATGCCGTGACCGTCCTGGATAAAGGATGTGGTTAAAAGAACGGAAAAAGGTATCATCCCCTTAGCGTACATCATCACAAAGACCAGATGGGGACCCGATTCCGGGATCATGCCGACCAAGGCTGCGACAACCAAAATCCATATCATATTCTGGTGAACAAAAGACTCGAGGTGCCAGGCTTGAAGACCCAGGTCGACGAACAGCAATGCCCCCAGCGTCCATAGAAAAACCCGCAATATGTGTTTTTTAATGATATGATCCCAGATATGGTCGTGCAAATAATGTTCGGGCACCACCAGGGCGATGTAAAATACTGTAAAGGAAAGTGCTGCAAATGTAATTCGCTTCCAATTCCATATAGCCGGTCCAAGGATGCCCGTGACCACCAGCGCAAAAAAAGAGGTAATCAACA
>JAOZSO010000439.1:0-3349 GCA_029939655.1 Desulfobacterales bacterium | reverse complement strand
TAGGCCACTTTCTGCAGCAATGAGGCCCTGCCTTTTTCAAGGTTCACCCACACTTTACCTTTATAATGAAAGCTTCCGGTAAGCCCTTCGGGGCTCGTGTTAAACATCACGGAATAAAAAACACACGCTGTCAGATAAGATCCAGTAGGATTGGCATGACGACCATCCTGATGATACAACTCAATTCCGGGATCGATCCGGTGGATTGTTTCCCAGGCCAGCCCCACTGGCACCAGGACCGCATGGAGTTTATGTGCTGTCATTTTGTAGGCATCCGCTATAGCAGCCTGGGTATCGGGCCGGGAACGCTTGGCCCAGGTTAAAAACAACATTGTTTTGGCGTTCTTCTTCCGGATTTCTTTATCCAGCAATCCGGCATGTCGTACAAATGAATCCGGTTCCTCCAAAGGACCCCCGCTTCGATCCTGTAACACAACATAGTCCCATGCCTTTTCCCTGATGGCATCCCGGGTGGGAGAATTTTCCCAGTGCCACGCAAGACCGGCACCTTCTCCGGTGCATTGATCTACAGCCAGTTCAAAACCACGATCCTCAGAAGCGACTAACGTCGAAAGCATCCGGGGCATGTAGTTTAAATAGGTATGACTGTTTCCAATAAACAGGACATTCAGCAACACGATAGACATTCCTGGAATCCTCAATTTGGATAAACTTATAATGCTGACATCTTAATGGGTACCGCACCTGATTACCACTCTTTTATTTAAATCCGAAGCACGAAATTCGAAATCCTAAACGGTTCGACAGGCTCACCGCCCTGAGCAACGTCGAAGGACAATACCCAATGCCATAAATTCAAATGATCCAAACAAGAGGTAGGGTATAGGGTTAAATCAATGCCGGGTCGTTTGAGTCCGCATATCTACCTGGCCATCTATAATAATTTGTCATGTAATTCATGATAATTATTAGGTTGACCTATTATTGCCGTTTGTTTATTAAAGCGAAAAATTCGTCATCGTCAACAGGGTATTGTAACTAGAAAAACTATTTTGAAAGCAGGCTGGAGGATAAAATGGAAAGAAAGCAGCTACTTAAAAGAAAAACATCCATCTCCTATAAAACAGAAGAAAAGACCGTGATGCGAGGGTACAATCTAAGCGATTTGGCGGAAGAGGGCTATTCGTTTTATGATGCAATGTTTGTGCTCTTTCAGAACCGGATTCCCACGCAGGAAGAAGAAAAAATGCTCAAGTATGAGATGGGTGTTTTTTTGGAGCATTCCATGTCACCATCGGCAGTCGGCGCCATCGGCGTAAGCGCAGGCAGGCCGAACCTTCCCGTTTGCGTGGCGGCGGCGGTCTCTACCTTCGGTGGCGTCCATGGTCCTGGGGCCGCTCATGGGTACATGCTTAACAAGTATTTGGAACGTGCAGAAAAAGAGGGAAAAACCGTCGATGAAATGGCCAAGACCCTTGTGGATGAATACATGGATGCGGGACGCCCTGTCATGGGCATGGGACAGCCCCAGCACATTGACAGCGATCCTAGAGCGGAGCCGATTCACCTCAAGCAGGAAGAACTGGAGCTCAAAGGGGTTTATCTGGAATTTCAAAGGGCCTTGGAAAAACATTTTCACGCCAGACGGAAGGCGGATGGACGCTCCTATGTGGGGGTGAATGTCGTGGGTTCGGGGAACACCGCTTTGATGGAAGTCGGTTTTTCACCGAATGCGGGGTGGTGTATCGGCAGTGTCGTCCGTGGATTCAGCTGTGCAGCTCATGCTTTGTTTAACATGAAAAAAGGACGTGCATGGGGGGCCAGCAGAAATGAACCCATGGTGCAGATGATTGATTTGTCCATGATCAAGTATATAGGCCCTGAAGACAGAATCGTTCCCAAGCAGGAGGAACGGCAGGAATATGCGAAGAAGCAGAAGGAAGAAGGAGAATACAAAAAATGGGTTATCTAGACAAAGAAAAAACGGATGCGCTGAACAGGCAAAAAAGAGAGCGTACCATCGGAAATCTCGGCAGCCCCAAGAATCCCTTTGACTATTACGACCGGGAATACGGGACAATGCCAAGGGATTCGAAAAGAGCGCAGTTCCAGTGGGTGTCGGAAGTCGCGTACAAGAATGTGCATCGGATCGTTACCAGAGGTTATGACACAACAGAGCTGATGGAAGAGGGCTACGGTGTCATCGAGGTCCTTTTTGTGGATTATCAGGCGCGGATACCCACCATCGAAGAGGAAAAGATGCTCAATTACATCATGATCATGACCCTTGAGGATGGACTGTCTGCACCGGCAGCTATCTCCAGGATTGTGGCCAGATCCAAGACCTTTTTAACCCAGGCATGCGGTGCGTCGATCATGGCTTTTGGTCATGCCTACGGCGCCTATTCCGCTTTTGGAAACAGACTCGACACATATTTGACAATGGCAAAAGAGAAGAACCTTTCCCTTCAGTCTGCAGCAGAGCTTCTTATCGAGGAAAATCTAAATGATGAAGCACTGGGTGTTTCGGATCTCATGCTCAAAGATCCTGCTGCAAAACGCATGCTTGCCCGTGCGGAAAAGCTTGGGATAGCCGGGAAGTACATTTCCTTTATGAGGGAAATCGTCAAAGCGGCCCGGAAAATGTCTGACCAACCAGTGGACCTCGATATGCTCGGTGCCACAGGTGCTGCCATGATGGATCTGGGATTCACCCCTGAGGCTACCTGGGCGATTCTTGCCGTCACACGTTCCTTTGCAGCCGGTGCCCATTACATAGAAGAGGTTGAAAGGGAAGAATCAAACCGATTGGGACAGGAGTTAACGCCCAAAGAGGATTATGACGGTCCGGAGGATCGGCCGGTGCCGCCCCTTGCCGATCGGGAAAAAGTTTCCACCCCGGCAACTTGCACAACCCCTGATGAATGGAAGCAGCGTTTTGAAAAGATGAAAGATGTTCATGGCAGTGGCTTCAGTATCATTGAAGAGGTTAAGGACCCCAGTAAGAAGTCGGGCATCAAGAAGGTTGGGAAGCTGTAAACGGCATGTCAACGTTTTTGCTAAACATGTACCCGGGCTCAAAGGACCTGGCACTGATGATACCCTATAAGGGTTTACTAAATCGGTTGTTTAAAATTCCAAATCCGAATATCGAAATCCGAAACGGTTCGGCTAACTCACCGCCCTGAGCAAAGTCGAAGGGCAAATTCAAATATCAAATGTTCAAATGACCCAAATTTTGAATATAGGCGTGAAAGCTATCTGTTTCGATCATTCGAATTTATGTCATTAGGTATTGTTTAAGATTTCGGTATTCGTGCTTTGGATTTAATGAGGATAGTTTTCAAGAAGGGAGGTAAAAATGGAAGTGGTCAAATCTATAAAAAGA
>JAOZSO010000438.1:0-3362 GCA_029939655.1 Desulfobacterales bacterium | reverse complement strand
AGAATTCACCTGGTGGAGTATCCAGAAAATGGCGCTATTGCAACGGTATTGTATATAATAACAGCTTATTATCTATACTTTGCCATGTTGTTTATGCAACTATGGGGTCTCGAAAATTAATACATACACCTTCTCAGGTCAATCAGGAATGTAAAAACGGGTATAATAGCGATTTTATTACTACAGAACAGGTTTCGATTTTACAAAAGTTCTACAATTAGGTATGATAAAAATTGTTAAACGATTTTTGGAGTATTGATCATGAACCGTACCAAATGGCTGATCCATCCTGTTTTCATACTGGTCATTTCGATCCTGGCACTTGTAACATCACTTTTTCTCTATATTTACTGGTATATTGAAATCAGCAGTGGCCTCAAGTCGATTGTCGAGCGCTTCAACCTCGATACGGGACAATTTCTTACTTCCCAGACATGGTTCGTTATCATGGTTCTCACGGTACTTGTGGGTGTCATCATCATGGGAATTTTCATCATATTTGTCTATAATCTGAAAACCCTGCGGCTGTACCGGCTGCAACATAACTTTATCAATAACTTTACCCACGAACTGAAAACGCCGGTTACATCCCTGAAGCTGTATCTTGAGACATTTCTGAAATATGAGCTCTCCCGGGAAGAACAGCTGAAGTACACACAATATATGCTCAGTGATGCAGGACGTCTTTCCGATGATATCAACCGCATTCTGAACCTGGCCCAGATTGAAAGCAAAAGTTATGTCGATGAGTATGTCCTCCAGAGCCTGCCGGAAACGATTGAACATTTCTATCAGAGCAATTCACATCTCTTCAGAAATTGTGATATCGAAATCCATCAACCCGAAAAGGAGCCCTTTTTCTATCGAATCATCCCCTCTATGTTTGAAATGCTATTGATGAATCTGTTCACGGATGCCATTAAATATAACGATGCAACCATCCCGAGAATCGACATTTTATTTGAAAAACAGCACAAAAAACTCATAATTCGATTCAAGGACAATGGCATCGGTATCGACAAGTCAGAGTTAAAGAAAATATTCAAAAAGTTCTATCAAGTAGGGCGCTCAGATGATATGTCGGCAAAGGGCAGTGGATTGGGGCTCTACCTCGTGGATCACATAGCGAAAATCCATAAGGGAAAAATTACGGCAGAAAGTGACGGCCTCGGAAAGGGCGCTGTTTTTAGTTTGATACTTCCCTCCAGGGATTGACCCGTATGAAACCGATTGAAAAAAAACGTATTCTCGTTATAGAAGATGATCACCACATTGCCGAGGGCCTTAAGCTGAACCTGTCATTGCAGGGTTACGAAGTCGGTATCGCTCTGAACGGTGTAACCGGCATTCAAATGTGGCGAGAGTGGCGACCAGACCTGATCATTCTCGATATCATGCTTCCCGGGATTGACGGCCTCTCCATTCTACGCAATATCCGCCTCGAAGACGAAAAGATACCGATTTTTATTTTATCGGCAAAAGTAACGACGGATTACAAGGTCAAGGGCCTCGCTTACGGCGTTGACGACTATTTGACCAAACCCTTCAGTCTGGAGGAGTTGCTGCTACGTGTGGACCGCCTCCTAAAAAGAGCTTCCTGGAGTACCCCAAGTGATGCTTTCGCAAACGGTCTTTCAGAAAATGAAACAAATGTTTTTTCCTTTGGAACCAATCAGGTGAATTTTCAAACGATGACAGCGGCCTGTAAGGTCGGAACGGTTCGTTTGACGGAGCAGGAAGCCAAACTGTTAAAACTGTTTCTGATGAACCCGGGGAAACCACTCTCGCGCAACAAGCTGCTCCAGATCGGTTGGGGGTATACCAAGGGAACGACCACGCGAACTGTGGATAATTTTATTGTCCGATTCAGAAAATATTTTGAAGACAATCCCAAGAATCCGTCTTACTTTATCAGTATCAGGTCTATTGGTTATGTTTTTCATGCCAACCCTGTATCCAATAAAGAGAAGTAGAAACCCGGGGTCCAAAGGGCTCGGCACTGATTCAGCCCTATAAGGGATTAATATTATGCATATTCAGCGTGTGATAAATTCTAAATCCGAATATCATGCTTCGGATTTAAGTAACTACCGCCATCGGCATAGCCAAATGTCTCTGACCTGCCCCAAAGGACCCGGTTTTTAATAATGAAAATAAAAAAGGCTCAACCATGCTTGAATCTATCTCGTATAAAGCGATGGCATTTGAAGACAATGCTTTCAAGGCGAAAGACCAGGAGTTAATCCTTGAAGAACCCCTATCCATGCGCATTGATGGCAAACCATATGCGGTTGTCATGCGGACACCGGGGGATGAGATCAACCATGCGGCAGGTTTTTTTCTATCCGAGGGACTGGTTAATCAAAGAGATGATTTTGCCACCATCGGGTACTGCACCGAAGAAGGCGTCAATGTGGTAACCGCCACACTCCGGCCGGAACGAAAAAGAGTTGTAAAAGATCTTCTGGAAAGACGGGGGTTTGTCAGTCAGACCAGCTGCGGTATCTGCGGCAAGGAGTTGGTAAAGGACATTTTTCAGATTGTAAAACCGGTAACCAAACACCTGAAGATGTCCATAGCGGACGTCGGGTCGTGCTTTGCGAAGCTAGTGGATCAGCAGTCGCTATACAAGACAACCCGGGGAGCCCATGCGGCAATGATCCTCGATACCCGTTTGAACCCGATATCGTTTGCAGAGGATGTGGGGCGACACAACGCGCTCGACAAAGCCATCGGCAGGGTTTTCATGGAGAAACGACTACACGAATCCGGTCTGGTTGTGATGTCTTCCCGCATCAGTTATGAGCTGGTTCAAAAAGCGGCCAGGGCAGGCCTCGAGATAATCGTCGCGCTCTCCCGTCCAACAGCACTCGCCGTAGAACTCGGGTCACGGCTGAACATGACGCTGGCATGTATCGACACAAACGATGCTGTAATGGTTTTCTGCGGCAAGGACCGTTTTCAGTAGAACCCATCTCAAAAATAGGATTCAGATTCGCTCGCTAACCCCGCGGCAAGACTTGTCGGCGGGTTCAAGTCGATTCGCCACTGGGAATGCGCTCGCTGCTGCGGTTCATTATACTGACAGAAACCTTTGTTTGGCTGGTAATAATAACCTTGACACAGCCTACCACTTTGTTACATAATAATAAAATCGTTACACGATTTTATTTGACGCGACTGCGTCGCTTTGAAGGGGTAATGTTTAGTACAGTAGATCGGTTCCGTTTGACTTCTATGCATTTACAGCTCTAAAGGTTACTTTATCGGACCCTAAATAGTGTCCGTCCAGAAATGAGGATTTTTGCGTGAGATCAAGGCGGACAACAGATTTAACCCGGAGTAATAGCGTGCTATTTTGA
>JAOZSO010000054.1:0-12670 GCA_029939655.1 Desulfobacterales bacterium | reverse complement strand
GCCCGCTGCGTTCTTTTGATCAACCCGGAGTTGACCTCACCCCAGGTCAACTACTGCGACCGGGACAGTCACTTTATCTTTGGGGATGTAGCTACCGCCACGATCGTGGAACGGTCAGACACCTGTGTGGCCCCCCAGAGTTACGAAATCCTCAGTACCAAGGCGATGACGCAGTTTTCCAGCAATGTCCGTTCCAATATGGGTTATCTCAGCCGTGTCAACGATGTGGACCCTTTCGGTGCCGACAAGCTTTTTCATCAGAACGGCCGCAGGGTATTCAAGGAGGTATGCCCCATGGCCGAGCAGCATCTCCGCAGCCATGTGGAAAGCCTGGGATTCACCATCGCTGACATCAAGCGTTGGTGGCTGCACCAAGCCAACATCAATATGAATCAGATGATTATCCAGCGATTACTTGGACGGAAAGCAACCTTTGAAGAGGCACCCATCATTCTTGACCGCTATGCCAACACCGCTTCAGCCGGTTCAATAATTGCTTTTCACCTGTACAAACAGGATCTGGCAAACGGCGACCTCGGGGTAATCAGTTCTTTTGGCGCGGGATACTCCATCGGGAGTCTCGTCGTTCGTAAATCCAATTAGTGATTCGATGTCCTCAATCTTACAGGTAAGGAATGACTAAATGAGCGATATCCATCAGCGTCTCAAAGAACACAGGGATCTCATCATCCAAACCCGTCGTGACCTGCATCGAATCCCTGAAACAGCCTTTACAGAAAAGAACACGGCAGCATATCTGAAACAATACCTGAGTGGAATGGATCTCGAAATAGATTCCGATATCGCCATAACCGGTATCGTCGCTATGATGAAAACCGGGAGACCAGGCCCGACCATTCTTTTTCGAGCGGATATGGATGCACTGCCCATTGCGGAATCAACCGATCTCCCCTTTGCATCCACACATGACGGCGTGATGCACGCCTGCGGTCACGATGGGCACATGGCCATGGTGCTGGGTGCAGCGACCGTTTTAAACCATTTCCGCGAGAGGCTCTGCGGCAATATAAAATTCCTTTTTCAACCTGCCGAAGAAGGTCCCGGTGGTGCCAAACCCATGATCGAGGCCGGTGTAATGAATCATCCACAGGTGAACTTTGCGTTTGGTTGCCATGTGTGGCCGGATATTCCCGAAGGTACTATTGGTGTTCGATCAGGGCCTTTCATGGCAGCCATGGATCGTTTTGATTTAAAAATTATCGGAAATGGTGGACATGGGGCCATGCCGCATGTGTGCGTGGACGCGCTTGAAGTGGGAACGCAGGTGGTCAGTGCGTTTCAGCGTGTCGTGAGTCGACAGTCGGATCCCCTGAAACCGACCGTTGTCACAGTTGGTACCTTTAGAGCAGGAACAGCATTTAACATCATTCCAGGTGTGGCCGAATTGAGTGGTACCACTCGAACATTCGATGCAAGTATTTGGGAGCAATGGGAGTCACGCCTGTACACGATAGTCAAAGGCGTGTGCGATTCCATGGGCGCCGATTTCGAGTTGACCTACACCCAGGGATATCCCGTGACCATAAACGATGCCGAGATGTCGGAATTGGTGAAAAAATGTGCTGCCACCGTCGTAGGGGAAGATCGCGTCGTCACACCCCAAAAGACCATGGGCGGTGAAGATTTTTCCTTTTTCCTGCAGAAGACCAAGGGCTGCTTTTTCGCTCTCGGCGCCGGTCGCAAGGGCGGTGCTTCGGTTCACAACCCCGAATTCGATTTCAACGAGAAAATTCTCCTGACAGGTGTGGAAACCTATTGCCGAATCGCCCTTGAACTCCTTTCAAAATAATAGGCTTTCAAACCGACTTCCTATTCCTCCTATAAATACCAATAGAGGGGACGTTGTTTACAAAGCATACAAAATAGGGAATAAAATGGGATGAGAAAGAGCAACAAGTAAGGGATGCATTTAATACGTCACTTCAAATAATTCGAACTCACCTGTATATTTCTGCCAGGTGACATCCACTTTTCTGACCCGCGCATGGGGAGGCCCTTTTTGGCACCACGCGAGTGTACCCTTTACATCGGCTTCCTCACCCTCCAACACAGCTTCCACCGAACCGTCCATTTTGTTCCGCACCCAACCGTTCACGCTGTGGCTCCTGGCGGCACGCTGAGTTTCCACCCGAAAAAAGACGCCCTGGACCCTGCCTGTGATGATGGCGTGGGCTCTGATCTTGTTTTCCATGATTACCCCGTTGGAACCTCGACCCCTTTACCCTGTATACATGTTTATTGTGTTCGTTGTATTTATTGAGTTGCACTTGGCAAACGGTATATAGTCGCCAATACTTGCCATTTCAACAACCCAACAAACTCAATAAACACTATCCCTTCTCGATGATTTCGAGATATTCTCCTTCGGATAGGATAGTGACATTCAGAGAACGCGCCTTCTCGATCTTGGCCGCCCCCACCTTCTCGCCGCACACCAGCATGTCCGTGGTTCTGCTCACCGCTGTCTGCATCCTGGCGCCCAATTGCCGCGCTTTGGACTGCATGGCTTCCCGGCTGCCCTGCTGCATCTTGCCGGTAAAGACGATTCCCTTTCCGGCAAGGGGGCTGTCGGCTGCCGGCATCTCATGAACAAGGGGCGTTTTCACAAGATTGAAATCGAGAGCCAGCATGTGGTCGATGGTGTTTCTGAGATCTTGAATACCCTCCTGAATGGACAGACTCGTTATCCCACCAAAACCGTTGATGTCTTCGATGCTGTCACGATCCGCTTCCAGGAGATCTTCGAATGTCATATGGGAAAGCAGCTTCCGGCTGTCCCCCGTTCCCAGGTTCGAAATACCGAAAGCTGCCAGAAACCGCCAGTCTTCCACGGGTTTGGTCCGGCTGATTTGCAATGCTTTGGTTAGATTTTGGGACTGTACCGGGCCAAATTCAATGCCGATGAAATCCGCTTCGGTCAAGGCATAGATCTTCTCGAGGGTGTCGAACCCGTTGGCTACCATCTTCTGGATACTTTTGATACCGAACCAGTCGGCTGTTCCAAGGGTTTTAAACCAGTGGCTGATACGTTGTTCGATCTGGGCTCTGCAGAAACGGTTGGGGCACCTCAAAAAATCGTTCTGCCAGGTCAGGCGGGTCTTGCACACCGGGCAGTCTTCAGGAAGTACCACCACATCCGACGTCCGGATGACTTTTTCCAATTTGGGAATCACCTCTCCACTGCGGATGATCTCGATCTCTGCGCCCCTGCCAATACCTTCCTTGGAGACCCTGCCGGCGTGATGGGCAGTCACCCGCTTGATGGTTGCGCCGGAAAGAAGCACGGGCCGAACCTCCATGACGGGTGTAACGTTACCGGTTCTCCCCACCTGCCAGGTGACCTCCTCTACCACCGTCACGGCAGTGTCACCCTTTGACTTGATGGCGATCTGCCAGCGGTAATGGTGGGCGGTGGCTCCCATGACCTCTCTGATCTCCGGATTGACCACCTCGGCAACCGCACCGTCCATGGGGTAGTCTGTCTGACCGGCCAGGTCCGCTACAATAATACTCATACGGCTCAGCATCGCATCCGCATTTCCCTCCCAGGAGGGAAGTCTGCTGTAGGGCACAAAATGAACTGCCTGGTCCCTGAGTGCCTTTTGAGCAAATTCATTCAACGTGTCCGACGAGACAATGCCCACTACCATGTTGCGGGGATGCTCAAATTCACCGGACAGGTGTTCGTCAAAATAAGATTTACGGATAACGATCTCGCCGGTGCCGAGACCCCGTCCCCCGCTGGGAACAACACCTTTTTGAAAAGCACTGCTGATCTCGTACCCGATCTCACCGTTGCCGCGGGAGGCAAAGACCTGCCCATCGTCCCGCCCGGCCAGGCCGTCCAGCTTCGGTGTCACCCGGTAAATGACCTCCCCGGCACCTATCGCCTCAGCTGCTTTGGACACCCGGGCAACAAACCGCTCAAGTGCCTCTCCGGTATAGGCCTTGTCCGTGGACAGCATGGGAACCGGATGCCGAATTTCCCTTTTGCCGGAAAATGCCTCGGGCTCCACAGCGTGCAGAAAGGGATGCTCAGGATCGAGGCTGCGCAATTCCTCCACCAGCCGGTCGTACTCGGCATCGCTGACAATGGGCGAGCCTTTTCGATAGGCCTCGTTGTAAACCTGCAGGGTTCGGGCAATTTCATTCAGCATGTCCGTCATGTCAATCCCTCGCAGAGCTTTTTGACAGTACCGGCCGCATCTTTCCGTCCTTGCTTGAATTGCTCACTTTTAAATCCCGGTTTCCAGGTCAGGCTGGAAAGCTCGTCAGACACCACCAGGAGGCCGCCCACATCCATATCATAGAATTTACCCACCGATAAAAGAGCTGACAACTCCATCTCGACTGCCAGGACACCTCTTTCCTGAAAGGATAGAACCGCTTCCCGGGTTTCCCGAAATGCCGCATCGGTGGTCCACACCAGGCCCTCATGATATGTCATCCGGTCCGATTCCAATGTCTGCCGCGTCTGTTCCAGGATAAGATTCGACGGTGGGACAATATCCATTGTCTCTCGCAGGTAGTGAAGAGAAGTCCCCTCGTCCACCAATGCACCGACAGGAACAATCATGTCACCGATGTGGACGTCTTTCGATATGGCACCGCACCATCCCATAAAAACAATCCGGGTAACCCCCCAGGCGACAAGCGTTTCCAGGATCATGGCTCCATAGGGCGCACCGATAAAGGGTCCACACAGGGACATGCCGGCTATTCGGCCGGATCCAACAGCAAGGTTGGCAGTGTAGAGATGCCGGTTGCCCTGGCCTTCAAAACCCATGAGACCTTTCAGCAATTGGAAATCAGGTGTGGTTGCCGCCATCACGGAGACAGGCCCGAGTTCGGGTGTGTTCCGGGTCTTGACGGGTCTAACCACAGGTGAGGCGTCAGGAGAGAGTTGCATCGTATCCCATTGCAAGATTACATTATTAACCTGGCAACTAAATAGCTCAATGCGTCATGCCGGACTTGATCCGGCATCCAGTGACTTTCTGGATTCCCGCCTGCGCGGGAATGACAGCCTTAACATATTTAATTGCCGGAGTAATAGTAAAGAATCCAAGTCCAGAAAGCAAGGCATTGGTTTGCCCCTATAAGGAGCTTTTTCTCCAAGAGTGTGATCCAAAGAATTCAGGAATAACAAAAAAAACTTGAACGTCGAATGTAGACGGCAGTCGTGAAGCGCAGGCGCTTGTGTTGTGTGTTACTTTGTCCCTTTATAAAATAAGATAGAATACTATATTCGATGTTCAGCGTTCGAACAGATGTTGGACGTTCATCTTTACTATTGGCTTTTATACCGGTGCGGCCAGTCCCGTCAACGTCTCCTTCACCTCATCGATCACGTCATACAGCCACAGCACATCTTCCACGGTCAACCGGCCGGCTTTCATGGGTGCCCTCTCGCCTCCCCCATCCTTCTTCATGAGAATTCGCGGTCCAATCTGTACCTTGGGCTGTCCTTCGTTATATTGATTGATGGAGATGATGAGGCCGGTTTCTTCACACCGCCATGTTTTCAGTACCTTATCCTTTTCAGGGTCAAACGGCATCGCTATCCTCCCTTATGAGGCCGACAATTTTGAAAAATCGGCAAATTTATCGAAAAGTTCGGCAATAACACCGAGAAGTGCCAGTCGGTTATGCCTGACACCCTTGTCTTCAGCCATGACGAGGACTCCGTCAAAAAAGGCATCCACACGATCCCGCAGTGACGCAATTTCCAACAGTCCTTCTTCAAAACGGCCCTTTTTTAGATGAGCCAGAGCCCGGCGCTTGACATCTTTAAACACCGCATAAAGATCGCTTTCAGATGGATGCTCAAACAACTGTTCATCGACCTCAGCACCTTCGAATCCATCTGCTTTACGGATAATGTTGACCACACGTTTAAACGCAATGGCCAGAGGCTCGAAATCCGGCGCCCCCTTCAGCCTCTCAAGGGCATTGACCCTGCTCCACACCTCGGGCACACTGTCTGCCCCGGTACTGATGACAGCGGCGATAACATCCTTTGAACATCCTTCGCCCATCAGCTGACGGGACATGCGGTTATTCAAAAAGGTGAGAACCTTTTCGGCTGTCTCTTCAATATCATTTCGGTTTTTCTCTGAAAAAAGTGCCAGCGATTTCAAGATGATGTCTTTCAACGGAATCGACAGTCCCTTGTCCCGCATAATATTGATAATGCCGATACCCTGTCGCCGGAGCGCATAAGGATCGGAAGCGCCGGTGGGCACAAGGCCTACCGAGAAACACCCGCAGATGGAATCGATCTTGTCGGCAATAGCCAGAACAGCGCCGGTCAATGTTTCCGGGAGAGGGCCCCCCGAATAGGTCGGCCGGTAATGTTCTTCGATGGCCGAGGCTACATCCGCAGGTTCTTTGGAAAGCGTAGCATAAACACGGCCCATAATCCCCTGCAGCTTGGGAAATTCCACCACCACCTGACTCACCAGGTCTGCCTTACACAGACCGGCCGCCCGTACCACACGTTCATGAAAGGTTGAATCAGCGGACACCATCCCTGCCACATGGGCACCGATTTTCATGACCCGCTGGATCTTTTCCGCCATGGTGCCGAGGGCGGCCTGAAAAAGAACCCCCTGCAGACGTTCATTCCACGGACCGAAAAGCGTCTTTACATCGCTCTGGTAAAAGAATTGTGCGTCCGCAAGCCGTGCCCGCAGTACCCGCTCATGCCCTCTTGCCACCAGTTTTAAATCCTTGGTGCGGGTATTGTTGACAGCAATAAAATAGGGCATCAGTTTCCCTGCACCATCCACCACGGCAAAATATTTCTGGTGTTCCCGCATGGCCGTAATCAGGATTTCACGGGGGATGTCCAGAAAATCTTCATCGAATCTGCCGGCGGTTGCCACCGGATACTCCACAAGGTTGGTGACGATATCGAGCAACCCCTCGTCCGGCAGGACATTGCCGCCAACACCCGCGGCGGCGGCTTCGATTTCGCGGGCTGTTTCCTTTTTTCGCGCCTCCATATCCACCACCACATGGACGGACTGCAGTCTGTCCACATATTCTCCTGGTTCGGTGATTTTAATTTTAGACGGATTCATAAAGCTGTGGCCGAAAGTAGTCCGACCACTCTTGATATTACCCAGTTGAAACGGCACTACCTGCGGCCCCAGCAAGGCCAGGATAGAATGGATGGGACGGGCAAAGGTGATGTTCAGTTCACCCCATTTCATGGTTTTTGGAAAAGGTATGGCCAGAATGGCCTCCGGCAGCATCTTCTTTAAAATGGTTCGGGTCGCCAGACCCCGTTCAACGACCTTGGCGCACACATAGGATCCCTTTTCCGTCTTTTTCACCTTAAGGACGCTGATATCCACGCCGACCTTCTCGGCGAACTTCCGAATCGCCACGGTGGGGTTACCGGTACTATCGTAGGCCACTTTCTCCGGCGGCCCCAGTACCTCCGTCGTCATGGTCGTCTGCCGTGTGGCAACGTTATCGATCACGACGGCCAGGTGCCTCGGTGTGCCGTACAGTCTGGCGTCCCCATGCGCAATACGGGCAGCACTCAGTTTATTTTTGAGGTTCGTCGACAGCGCTTTCAGTGCCGGCATTATGTAACCAGCCGGTATTTCCTCGGCACCAATTTCAAGCAATAGTTTCTCCATAATGTCCCCTTATAAATTCGCTTTGCGAATTTATCATACGCGGCTCTGCCGCTTAATTATTTACAGGTGTAGATACCCGGGTCCAAAGGGCTCGGCACTGATTCAACCCTATAAGAGTTAACGTTATGCACATTCAGCGTGTAATAAATACTAAATCCGAATATCGAAATACGAAACAAATCCAAACATCAAATGCTCAAATGATTTAAACATATTAACCTGACGACTAAATAGCCATCTCCGTCATGCCGGACTTGATCCGGCATCCAGTGTCTTTCTGGATTCCCACCTCCGCGGGAATGACAACTGTGGGGTATTTAACCGCCGGAGTAATAGTTTGCAACTTGTATCTCCAAAGGCTTGTTTTGATCATTCGAATTTGGATCATTAGGTATTGCCCTTCGACGTTGCTCAGGGCGGTGAGCCTGTCGAACCGTTTAGGATTTCGAATTTAGTGCTTTGGATTTAAGTAACTACCACCATCGGCATAGCCTAATGTCTCTGACCTGGCCCAAAGGACCAGGTTTTTAGTAATGGAATAAAAAATTTAGTTCATCAAGGGATACCCCATAGCTTCCCGCTGTTTCAGATACCCTTCGGCACACTGCCGGGCCAGGTTTCGTATACGCCCGATGTACCCGGTCCTTTCGGTCACACTGATGGCACCCCTTGCGTCCAGAAGGTTGAACGTGTGGGAGCACTTCAGGCAGAATTCATAGGCCGGTATGACCAGATCCATGGCAATTGTTTTCTGCGATTCAGATTCAAATTTGGCAAACAGGTCCAGGAGCATGTTCACGTCGGCCTTTTCAAAATTGTATGTGGATTGCTCCACTTCCTGGCGGTGATGTACCTGGCCATAGGTAATCGTATCGTTCCACATGAGATCATACACATTGTCGACCCCCTGCAGATACATGGCTATACGCTCCAGACCATAGGTCAGCTCAACGGGGATGGGAGACAATTCCACACTCCCAGCCTGTTGAAAATACGTAAACTGTGTGACCTCCATGCCGTCAAGCCACACTTCCCACCCCAGGCCGGACGCGCCGAGTGTGGGGGACTCCCAGTCGTCTTCCACGAACCGGATATCATGCTCCAGCGGATCGATGCCCAGAACCTTCATGCTCTGCAAGTATTGCTGCTGAACATCCGGTGGTGAGGGTTTCAGGATAACCTGGTACTGGTAGTAGTGCTGCAGCCGGTTCGGGTTCTCGCCGTACCTGCCGTCTGTGGGTCGCCTGGATGGCTGAACATAAGCCACCTTCCAGGGTTCCGGCCCCAGTGCCTTCAATGTCGTATTGTGATGAAAGGTACCGGCCCCTACCTCCAGGTCGTAGGGCTGCGTAACCACACATCCTTTTCGCGCCCAGAATGTGTCCAGTTTTAATATAACGTCTTGGAAATTCATATTCTGCCCTCTTACTTAGTAGTGCTTCTATCTGTTTTGGTTTATTGGGCTTATTGTGTTCGTTGGGTTTATTGAGTTGCTCTCGGCTAAACGGTTTACAGTCTTCGACGCGCCCCGGTTTCATCAACCCAATAAACTCAATGAACTCAAGAAACGCTGACAGTTACTCCCCTGCCGTCAACACGCGAATCGAGTATTCGCGCATCTTTTCGTTGACGAAGAATGTTCTCCCATATACCCCTGAGTCTGTCAATATCTTCCATGGCCCCCAATGCCCAGACACACCCGCCGCCGCCGGCTCCTGTAAATCGAACCCCACAGGTATTTTCCACTGCCGATTCCCTCAATTGCTCTCCCATCTCGTCAAAGACTTCCGGCGTCATCTCGCGCCGCAGGACTACCTCCCTGTTCATGCAACGGGCCGCCTCCCTATAATTCAGGTCAATCATGGCATCAATAAATTTCCGGGTAATGGTGCAGATTTCCTCCCATTTCCGGCGATGCTTCCCGGTAATGAACTGTCTGACCCACTGGCCATTGACATCTTTGGAAACATGCGGCACCCCGCAATAGGCCACCAGGATGTGCGATTCGATCTCGGTGAAACGGCGCGGTTCGACAATGGTAACTTTTTGAAATGTCCGGGCAGCACTCTCCCTGTCCCAATACCAGGCATGGATACCCCCGTATGCAGCTGCCAGATGATCCTGAAGGCCGCAGGGAACGCCGGCCACACTCCCCTCCAGAGCGTGAGCCAGCAAGGCTGTTTCCCGAATCGGAGTCGCTTCAGCCCCTGCTGCGGAAAAAACGGCTTGAAACGCCGCCGCCAGAGCAACCGCCGCTGATGACGATCCTCCCAGGGCGCTTCTGGGAGGTGAGGCGGAAACAATGGAAATCTCTACCCCGTCTGCACCGAAATAGTTGGCAAGGGCAAACATCAAACCCAACGGGTGATCAAAAGGCGCCTGAGACAGTGAAAAAGTTGTGGGTTCGAACCCTCTGGATTTAATCCGCGTGATTCCTTTTTTACACGGTTTAACCGTCACCGTTGTTCGCATATCAAGAGCGATGTTAAAGGTGCTCGGCCTGTAACGCCTCAGGGGCAGATGAAATGTACTCAGGTCCAATGTCCCGCCCATGTCGATGCGACAGGGTGCCGAGGCTTCTACGTATCGGTCTTTCAACAGTTCTCTAATAGGTATATTCATGATTGGTTCTTTAATCCTTGAACTCTCAAACCCTCTATCTCTGTTTCTTGAGTTCATTGCGTTCGTTGTGTTTATTGAGTTGCCTCCAGCAAACGATAGCCCTCAACACACCCCTTTTCCATCAACCCAATGAACCCAAGAAACTCAACAAACTCAATGAACATTCTTCCCCTCTAACCCTCCAAACCTCCAACCCTTATTGGCTTTTAACGTTCAGCACCTAATAGTCTACAGCCTAAAACCCTACAGTCTATGGTCTATCCCCTCTAAGCCTGCGTATAAACTTCAGACTTTTCGGTTCCCTCCCCAGATGGTATGGGACAAAGGCTTCCAGAAAAGCCAGACTCTCCCGCATGGCCGTGGGTGAAAACCGTATTCTCCCGGCCTTGCTCAACTCACATGTGTTCAGCCACTGCAGCTGTTTGATGGTTCCTTTTGACAGGCACCTTTGTCCGGACGAATAGGGTGTGCAATGTTCGCATACGACACCGCCCTTTGCCAGATCGACATTTATTTTATATTGACTAATATCTGCCATGTCCGAATGGCAGGTGCAGCAATAATTCAAATTCGGGCACAACCCGGACAAGGTAAGAAGCCGCATCTGAAACAGGATACTCAACACTTCGTCAGGTATTTCTCCGGCATCGAGCGCCTTGAGCGCATAATCCAGGAGCTGAAAAACAGCCACCTGCTGTTTGCCTTCTTCCAGGGTATCGTTGACGAGTTCCGACCAGTAGCTGGCAAAAGCGGTTTTGGTGATATTCCCCCTGATATGGTTCAACGGGCTGGAAAAAGAGGCTTCGGTGAGAACCGGCAATCCCTTACGACTGCTTCTGCTGACAACAATATCAAGCAGGGAAAACAACTCCAGAACACCGGAAAACCGTTTGGTACTACGTTTGGCCGACTTTGCAATGGCGGTCATCTTGCCGTGCCGGTAAGTCAAAAAGGTGATGATCAAATCAAAATCGCCATAATCCAGACGGCGGATCAGAATCGCGGGAGATGAAAAAAGCGACATTTCGGGTTAAATACCTAACAGCGAGGTGGCGATAGCAAAATAGAAAAACACACTGATAATATCGATGGCGGTCGTTACAAATGGGCCCGTTGCTACGGCCGGGTCAATCTCAATTTTTGCAAAGAGCATGGGAACCAGGGAACCCACAAGTGCTGCTACAGTCATGGAACAGATGACCGAAGAACCCACGGCGACGGCAAGCAGGATCGTGCTGTATTTCAACTGTGCGACAACCCCGATGAGAAGACCATAAACAAGTCCGAGAATCAGGCCTATGGAAAGCTCTTTAAAAACCACCGGCCACAACTCACCTGTGTCTATCCGGCCCGTGGCAAGGCCCCGCACGACAATGGTGGAGGATTGGGTGCCGATATTGCCACCCATACCCATGATAACCGGGATAAAAGCCGCCAGATAGGTCAGTTTTCTCAGGCTTTCTTCAAAATGACCGATTACGAAAAAGGCAATGATACCCCCAATGCAGCTGGCAAAAAGCCAGGGAAGCCGGATGCGCGTACTTTTAATAACAGATTTCGTCTCGACAAAATCTTCACCCACACCCGCCATTTTAAAAATATCCTCGGTAGCCTCGCGCCTGAAAATATCGATGACATCGTCGACAGTTACGATGCCCACCAACTTGTTGGTATCGTCCACAACGGGAACGGCCAGAATATCGTATCGGGCAACTATTTTCGCTACCTCTTCCTGATCCATATCTGTCTTCACTGAAAACACATCCGTCACCATGAAATCTTTCAGGGGTGCTTCAGGAACCACAACCACCAGTTGTCGGAGAGAACTGACGCCCACCAGATTGCCGTATTCATTGATGACATAGAGATAAAAGGGCATCTCCACATCCTGATGCTCTTTCTGCAAGGACTGGATCGCCTCGCCTGCGGTGACATCCTCGCGCAACGCAATGAAATCGGGCACCATGATACCGCCGGCGGTATCGTCTTCGTAGCGGAGCAGACCTTCGATCTCCTCCGACCCTTCCACCCGCATTTTACGGAGAATGGCGTCTGCCGTCTCTTCCGGCAGCTTGCCGATTATATCTGCAACATCATCGGTGGGCATATCCTCCAGAACCGCCACGACGTCTTCAATCTTCAAAGCCTCCACAAACGACAAAAGGGTATCCTCTTCCAGTTCACTGAACAAAACGCCTTTCTGCTCGATATCCTCGATCAAACTGAAAAGCTTGTGCTGT
Organism: Desulfobacterales bacterium; assembly: GCA_029939655.1. Taxonomy (GTDB): domain Bacteria; phylum Desulfobacterota; class Desulfobacteria; order Desulfobacterales; family B30-G6; genus B30-G6. Next base: position 135 of record JAOZSO010000054.1, on the reverse strand, counting down.
TCCGTCAGGGAAAGGGAATTAAAGACCCTCGACAGATCGGCGGCATGGGTTTTGGCCACAATCTTACGCAGGTGGGAAAGCGCATTACGCCTCAACAGTCGTTTGATGCTTTCCATTAGAATGGTATTTCGATCA
>JAOZSO010000437.1:0-3379 GCA_029939655.1 Desulfobacterales bacterium | reverse complement strand
TTTGCGAACCCTCGATCCGCAAGAGATCGGTGCAGATTAAGATAAAAATCGCTCAATTCAGGTTTTATTTAACTTGAGGATCCTGGTTCCTTGCGCTAAAACAGTATAAAATCCGTTTCACCCATACGCAAACAATTTTATCATGGACTTGAAAAATTGTTATAAAATCCTGGAGATCCAGGAAACTGCCTCCCTATCGGAAATCAAACGGGCCTACAGGGACATGATCGGGATCTGGCACCCGGATCGGTACGTCCAGAACCCACGCCTCCACGAGAAAGCCACTGAAAAGCTGAAAGAACTCAATGTCGCCTACAATAAACTTATCACCCGGGTGGCATCCGACATTGCCAAGAGCGGTGCCGGATCCAACGCTTCGAAAAATGATGCCCACCTGATCATCGTAACATGTCCTGGTTGTCAGAAAAAAAATCGCATAAAGGCGGGCTTTGTAGCACACCATCCCAGGTGCGGGGTCTGCGGACTTCTCCTTTTTCAGAAAAAGCAGCCCCGCCGTAACGACAACGAAACAAACGAAGAAAAGGATAGCGGGCCGCGCAGGGAAGCCCCGGCAGCAGGAATATCCGGGGAGAAAACCTTCAGTGGGCAAGCCCCGTTCCAAAACCGTTTTCCAAAAAAAAAGCGACGCATATGGAACAAATGGACGATTCTGCTCTTGATTGCCTGCATCGGAGTGGTGATTGTCAATGCCGGCGAAATGCGCCACAAGCTGACCAAACTCCTCAAGCAGATTCCGGAGGGTCGGTATGCTCATTATTTCAAGGATCTTTCCCTGACGCCTCTAACAAAAAAAAACACGGCAGAGGCGTCTGCCGCTATCCTGCAGATTCAACAATCGCTCCAAAAATTCGGGTACGCTACAGGCCCGTTGGATGGCGTCTGGGGCGAACAGACCCTGGCCGCCGTGCAACAATTCCGGGAAGATTATTTTCTTGAATTTCGAGTGGATGACGTCACTGAACTCACCAAGGCTCTGCAACGGCAGCACGTTATCATAAAACTACACCCGGACTGGCCCCATATTGCCACGGACAGCCGTTTCAAATTGTGGACCGAGAAACAGAACATGACCTCTCCCGAAATCTGCAGGCAACTCCTTGCCTCCGGAGAGATACAGCAGGTAGCGTCTCTTCTGGACTGGTACAAGTTCCATCGCTTACAGCCAAAACCCGTGCCCATGCCACGTAACGGGACCCTCAATAAAGACTATAATAAGGGATTAGCACCGCTTACCATCCAAACACGTGACGATGGCAGGCACTATTATTTGAAATTGCTCAATGCATCGAACGGGTCAGAAACCCTATCTGCTTTCATCAGAGGCGGTTCGATTTTTGTCGAGCACGTGCCCGTTGGAAAATACGAACTGAAATATGCCGTGGGGGATGTCTGGTATGGGACCCGGTGGCTTTTCGGCCCTAAAACCGTCTTCAGAAAAATGGACCAGGTGTTTGAATTCAAGATCCAGAATAACGAAATTGCCGGATACCGATTGGACCTCTACCTTCAGCCTGTGGGTCTTGCAGATAAAAGGAAAGATTATGCTTTTGATTTCTAGCTTAAGACAAATCAGTCCATATAAATGGGAACTTCCGAAAATCGGAAAAATGCGTGTTCCGGGCATTATCTATGCCCAGCGCGACATGCTCGAAGGTAAGGAACACAACGAGCCATTGAAGCAGGTCGCCAATGTCGCGACGCTGCCGGGGATCGTAAAAGGATCCCTGGCCATGCCCGACATGCACTGGGGCTATGGCTTTCCCATCGGTGGCGTAGCTGCGTTCGACTGGGAAACGGGCGTGATCTCCCCCGGTGGCGTGGGTTACGACATCAACTGCGGTGTTCGCCTGGCCACCACGGCACTGGAAGAAGCTGATATACGGCCCAGGCTCGAAACCCTTGTGACAGAGCTATACCGGCAGATACCATCGGGCCTGGGTTCCACCGGACCGCTCAAGCTTTCTGTCAAAGAAGAAAAACAGGTTCTCAGGGAGGGCAGCCAATGGGCTGTTCGCCGTGGATTTGGAGAGGAAAGAGATCTTGCTCACACCGAAGATGCTGGATGCATGTCCAACGCAGATCCGGATATCATCAGCCCGCGGGCCTTGGAAAGAGGAAGGAAGCAGCTCGGTACGCTCGGTTCCGGCAACCATTTCGTTGAAGTCGGCGTTGTCGACGAAGTATTCGATGTAAAAGTTGCGAAAGCCTTTGGAATCTTTCAGGGCCAGGTGACATTGTTGCTTCACTCTGGTTCCAGGGGGTTCGGCTATCAGGTTTGCGACGATTTTATAAAACAGATGAACCAGCATGTAAAGCAACTCGGGTTCGACCTTCCGGACAGGCAGCTGGCCTGTGCCATGATTCAATCGAACCAGGGGCAGCAATATTTTAATGCCATGGCCTGTGCAGCCAACTATGCCTGGACCAACCGCCAGATATTGATGCACCGCTGCCGGGAAGTGTTCCAACATGCCCTTGGTATCGGCCCGAAAAGTCTCGACATGAACCTGGTGTATGATGTCAGTCACAATATCGCCAAAAAAGAAACCCATGTGGTGGAAGGAAAAAAAAGGATTCTTTGCGTACATCGAAAAGGGGCCACACGCTCTTTCCCACCGAATCATGATGCCCTTTGCGAGGCCCATCGTTCGACGGGCCAACCGATCCTGGTGCCTGGTGACATGGGCACGGCATCCTACGTTCTCGTCGGCACGGAAACAGCTATGGCGGAAACCTTTGGCTCTACCTGCCATGGCGCAGGACGGGTGTTGAGCAGAGCCGCAGCCAAAAAGCAGAGCAAAGGGCGATCGATCCAGCGGGAACTGGCGGACAAGGGCATCCTGGTTCGATGGACCGGGCGCTCGACCCTGGCTGAAGAAATGCCGGATGCCTACAAGGATATATCAAAAGTCGTAGGGGTGGTTCACAATGCCGGCATCTCCAGGAAAGTGGCCCGGCTAAGACCCATGGCGGTGGTTAAGGGATAGAAGCCATCAAAAAAATGTCTTTTGTCCCAATCTCTGCGTTGAGCTCTCCTTCCAACTCCTTAAAATACTACAGTATACCTGCGGGATGGAACTCGAGTTCGCCTTGACCTTGAACCAAAATCCTATTTTTCAAGAAGGCTTCCAAACCTAAATTTTTTAAAAAATTTGTGAAAAATGCCGGCATTGTCCGCGCCACCATCGTGTCGACTGCCTGCAAAGTGGATTCCGTTTGTTCATAGACCGTCACCAAAATCGTGATCATAAACAGTTTAATAGCCAAGGTTGTGGCGATAGTGACAAACCAGAGAAATAAAAAATATCGATTACGCAACATGAATTAATTCTTTACCCCAGTGTTGCAAAAGCCGGAG
>JAOZSO010000053.1:0-12695 GCA_029939655.1 Desulfobacterales bacterium | reverse complement strand
AAAAAATCAACATAAAAAATAAAAAAATAAATCTGCAATCCTACCTGTCCTCACTGCAGTAACCAACTCTTTCGCGGCGTCAGGCGCTGTGGGAGTTGTAAAGAGTTAGTCCAGGTAGATTGAATATTTAGAGTTTAAAATTGAAAAGACATTTTCCGCAACTCTTTTACTCTTTCAATAAGCGCTTGCGCCCTTTTATATTTTTTTGTGTCATTGTGTTCCATTACACCTATTGTATGCCATGCAATCATGCAATGTGCCCCCCATTGCATGTAGGCAGGCAGTAATTTTTTCTCGGTTTCGTTTAGCTTGTAATATTTTTGATATTCATTAAGGAAAATATGCAAAAGCTCTTCGGATAATTTATTATCAACGTAGCAAAAACCATTTATTGCGACCCCAAGTTCATGCAATATATTTTCAATACAAATTACTTCAAAGTCTAAAATAGAAAGCAATTTATTGCCCTTAAAAATTGTATTGTCAGGGAATAAATCACCATGTACTAAACCTTTGGAAAGTTTTACCGACAAAGGCTTTTCCAAATAGTTGGTTTGCTCTATGAAATACTCGAAGATATCGGGCTTTATATAAACGGCGTCAGGAAATTTATTAATGACAGTTTTACAGAAATCAATATCCACCCAGTTTTTTTGAGTGAATGATATTGGCACTTCTAATAAATTTAGAGCAGCCGCAACGTTGGCTATCTCTTTTGTTGTTTCTATATTAACCTCTGGGTGATGTCCGTCTATAAATTCATATATCACAACATTGTCGTTGCCAAGAGCATTAATAAATCCATTTTCCCTGTCGGGGAGAGGATAAGCTGAGGGTATATCTTTAGTCTTTAGATATCCCAAAATTTTTATTTCGGGAACAATATTCTCGACTTTTTTGTTTAGATGAATTTTCAGTAGATAATCTCTTTTATCTGTACTGACTTTATAGGATATATTTGTGTATCCCCCAGTCATACGACTTATATTTATGATTTTTCCACTATTGTATTTATCCATCAATAGTTGAATATCATGCATTGCTTTTGTTTTGTTATGAAAATAGTTCATTGGTAATTCTATACATATCTCCAGGGAAAATCAATAATGCGGTTACAAGATCTGTCGATTTTGGATTGAAAAATGAGTGATGAGTAACATAAGTTCAAAATTGACCTGACCTTTTATATGTGATAATTATCTAAGATGAGAGTTTCAAATTAGGTTTTAGAGCTTTACTTTTGATACACCTTCAAGAAAATTCTATCTCTCGCTAATCGCCCTTATTGTTTATGAAATGAAACGGCAGGATCGTCCTGGATATGTATATGTCCGGAAGAACGAAAACCGACTCAAGATTTTGGATGATGTATTGGCAGGATCTCATGTTTCTTGCAAAGTATCCTATTAAAGCCTCCACTATTGTATCAGTCATCGTTATCACCTCATGCTGTGCCTGCTTCCTGGTGTCATCCGCTATGGCCGAAACACTCGCCTTTACCGCCACCTATAATTACATCTTCACCCAGTCTGAAACCGAAGACCAGGCCCGCGTCATTGCCCAGACCAAAACCCGGCAGACAATCTTCAAAGCCGCTGGACCAACTATCCAGAAATCCAATATCTATAAAAACTTACTACCCGTCGAGAACCTCTCCAATGCTTTGGCTTCCGGTGTGATGACGTTTGAAACCAACTCCCTGACCATAAAAAAGACGACCAAGGGACATACCGTTTCTCTGAAGCTCATAGGCAGACTCAATATCGAGACCTTTGAAAAGGATCTGAGTGACTTCATCGAGAACCCGTTTCTCTTTGACAATGCTTTGTCCAACCGCAAGCGCGAATGGGCTCTGCTGGACAGTCTGGAGGACCTGCAAGAGAAGTATTGGGCTGTCCAGCAACGGAAAAAGCAAAAAAACCTGGTTTCTGAAAAAGAGATATTGGTATCGGAGCGCCGACGCCTGGTTAACCGGCTGTCGGCCATTTCCTTGAACGACACGATCATTGTCGCTGCTTTGAAAAAAAAAGTTCTGGATCCAGGTGAGACCATCAAGAGACTGAATCGGGCCGTTGCGATGGATGATCACAATGAGTGGCTCTATCTGCACCGGGGAAGGGTGTTCAGCCGTCTGAAGGATTGGATATCGGCGTCCGCAGATTTTGACCGGGCTGTGCTCCTGAGTCCGTATCTGCTTTTCCCCTACGAATTTAAGGGCGATGTTCTATTCAACGCCGGAGAAACCGAAGATGCGATTAAATCCTATAACAAAGCGATTGCCCTCGATCAACGGTACGAGCCAACGCTTATGAAGCGGGGCAGGGCATACCGGAAAATGAATCAATACAATCGGGCTGCCAAAGACTTCACCCGGGTTATCGGCATCGATCCAACCAACCCAGCCGCTTATCTGGAGCGGGGAGCGGCCCGGTATGCCTCCGGGGAATATGCTGAAGCCGTAGCAGATTTTGGTCAGGCCGTGGCTCTGAACCCTGAAGACGGGACAACTTATGCAAAAAGAGGCCGGGCATGGATGACTGCCGGTTTGCCCGACAAGGCTTGTGAGGACCTGAAAAAAGCGTGTGAATTAGGGGCTTGCGACGGCCTCCGGGCAGCAACCGCCGAACGCGTATGTCTTTCGTTGGATTCGGTAACCGCAGGCAAGTGGTCGCAAGTGTGCTATGAACAGGTTGTCAAGGGCGAGTGGAGCCAGGCAATCCAGGCTGCAACCCTGGCTATCTACTACGACCCGGATGCCGTGAATCCTTATATCAACCGCTCCTGGGCCTATGCAGAGACCATGGCGTTCGAAAAAGCCATAGAAGACGGCAACGAGGCTCTAAGATTAACCCCCAAGAATGCCATGGCTTTTAACAACCGGGGCCTGGTTTACGAGAAAAAAGGGGACATGGACCGAGCTGGAAAGGACTACTTTAAGGCCTGCGAGCTCGGTCTCGAAATCGGCTGCAGGAATTATCTGTCAGTAAAGAACCCTTCCCAAAATGAGGAATCCCGGATCGATCTGCTCCTCCGCCAGAGCGGGGAAAAGTACCGGGAAAAGGATTGGAATGCGGTGTTACGCCTGACATCTCTCGCCATAAAAAAAGAGCCCGGGAGCTATCGAGCCTTCACCATACGGGCGGCCGCCTTCATTCAGACGGCAAGGTTCGAAGAGGCCCTGATCGACAGCAGCGAGGCTATCCGCCTCAACCCGTCTTTCGGCCTGGCTTACAACAACCGGGGTTCCGCCCTCGAGCACATGGGGAAACTAGAAGAGGCCATGGTGGACTACCGCGTCGGGTGCCTCCTCGGCGTCGACTTGTCCTGCAAAAACAATACCCGATTAGGGTTCGCGAAAAAATAACTTAACAGAGTCGGCCCAGATTTGGTTCAGGTTCGTTATGATAGTTCACAGCCCTAATCATTGGATATGAACTCAATTTCGTTAGTATCATGAATTCCCGGCATGTTCTGCTTTTCTTTTTCACGATGAACAAGATATTCGATAAAGCCCATTGCTTCTTCCAACAATTCCGGTCGAAGCTTCTCTAACTCCAGGAGTTTTTCCCGAATCGCAATCCTGTCTACCATAGCCTTCAGTCCTTTAATTTATCCAACTCGATGAAGCAAGCTTCCAAATCGGGTCGCTTGTTGATGTCCATCACCAAGACGGCTCGGATGATTCCTTTTTTGTCTATAAAAAGCAGTGCCCTTTCTGAGAGACCGTCGGATCGCAGTAGACCGTATTTGTCTGCTACGGCGCCGTGGGGCCAGAAGTCGGAAAGGACCTCGAACCAGACCTGCCCCATTTCCCGAGTCCAGGCATAGAGGGTGGGGATGTTGTCGACTGTGATGCCCAGAAGCACCGCATCGCCTTTCCCGAACGAGCTTTTGGAAACATTATAGCCCGGCCACTGATCACTACACACCGGTGTCCAGGCGGCAGGAACAAAGGAAAGCACCACATTCTTTTTACCTCTGTATTGGCTAAGTGTTATTTTTTCACCCGATACTGCGGAAAGTGTAAAATCCGGCGCCATCTCTCCCGCCCTCACCTTGAGCTCGCTGTCGAAGGGCTTGAGTTTTCCCAGGCTGTAGAGGTTTTTTGCTAACCCCGAAGATTGAGCTCCCACGCCGCTGCACAACAGAAACAACCCCATAAGTACCCCGATCGACACTCTGACGACATTTATCATCGATATCTCCTTTTTTACCATCTGATGGATCCTGCAGATTGTTAATATTTGGAACTGTGTAAACAGTTCAACTTAGGTTGTAATATCATGACAATTTTCTGATATATAAAGGCAACTAAAAAATTCCTCGTCAAGCTTCATGAAAGATTCGGTCTAAACTGCGACGCCGTATGTATTCAGGATAAACGCTAAATTGTTGATGGCGTTTTCATATTTGATCTTGCCGTAGTCATAGTAATCGAATTCAATTTTCGAAACATTGAGTTGGATCAGACTCCACAAAAACCAGTAGATGTCCGGAAAGGGCTTGAAAAGATCGATAAAGAAGAGGGTCCTATCGATTTTTCGTCCGCTGCAGTATTCTTTCACAATATTTTTTTCCATGTCACGGGGCACCAGAATTTCCTGAAACATATCGGCAATGTCATAGTATCTGGGTGCCATGCCACCATACTCCCAGTCGATGAGATACATGGCCGCGTCATATTTGTGTGCTGCTTCGTCTTTAATGAGGATGAAATTGTCTGCCAGCAGGTCGTTATGACAGGCCGTGTATTCTGATTCCGGGAGATTGATGATGCTAGACAGCTTGATGAGTCTTTGAATGGTGCCTGGGATGTCGAATTCCGGGTACTCGACGTTGAGTTGTCGCAGGATGGCGGACATTTTCATGACTTCCAGCAGGGGATTGAATATTCGTTTGAGTTTCACCCCGCTGGTGTGAATTTTTCGAATCGGGTCGACGATTTTAGCATGAAGCGTTTTATCCAGAAAGTGATCGTTCTTTAAAACAACAGCATCATCGATGAATTCAACGATGGTTACACCCTTTTCGGGTATGAATTTTACGAGGCGCGATCCAACGCCGACTTCTGCCATTTCCTGGATGGTATGGGCCTCGTTTTCGCGGTTGATAAAAAGATCCGTTTTGTCTCCATATACCCGGACAGTATAATCCCCTTTTTCAGACTGGATTCGATAGAGTTTGTTGGTAATACCCCCACTCAGTGTCGATATATTTACATCGAGTCCCTGCCACTCGGGCAACAACTCATAACAGATATCCTGTGTGAATTCTATCTCCAGAAGGCTTTTGGTTTTACTCATGTTGATTCTCCCTGGTCAGTTTCAGGTCCGTTTAGGTTAAACCTGAACTGAGCGATTTTTATCTTGATCTGCACCGATCTCTTGCGAATCAAGGATTCGCAAAAAGCCTCGACAGATCCACGGGTATGCCTGTGTTTTTTGCGAACCCTTCTCCATCAAGATTTCAGCACATATCTTCGGGAAAAATCGCTCGATTCAGGTTAAATATTTATAATTTGGAGTTTGCCATGAGTCAATCCCTATTTTGAAAACTGTATCGACATGCATTGATTATGTGTTATTGTTGGACCCAAATTCTCAGGAACAAAAGTGCTTGACAAACCCTCGCTCTTTAATGTAAAAAATCAACTCGTTCTGGGTTTTATCGATTCCCCGGATTACCTAAAAGGAATACATGATTTAAATTCACGGAAACGCTACTTCGTTTCGCACTAATTGTATAGACATCTATAACTTATTGGCGTATTGGCGATGAAAGCCGCCGTGACCCATTCAGGTGATACGATCGACTTAATTGTGCAAATTAGGTTACATTTAAGTTGATTTTTTTGAACACCCAATAACCCCAATCTGAAAGGAGGCAGGTAGAATGAAGAGACGTGAATTTATCAAAAAAGCAGGTGTGGGTGCAGCTGCAGTAGCAGCTACCGCAGTCAATGCGCCATTTGTGCATGCTGCAAAGAAAACCACCATTAAATGGAGAATGCAAACCTACGCTGGTCCGGCCTTGTCTGCGCATGTATGTAAACCGGCAATCGATGCGTTTAATAAAGCCGCTAACGGAGAGATGGTGATCGAACTCTACAATGCCGATCAGCTGGTCCCAACTGGTGAACTTTTTAGAGCCATGCAGAAAGGGACCATTGATGCCGTCCAAAGTGATGATGACTCCATTGCAGCGCCTGTGGACGTTTCCATCTTTGGCGCATACTTTCCCTTTGCATCACGCTACTCCCTGGATGTTCCCGCACTGTGGAATTGGTGGGGGCTGAACGAAATTTGGGAGGAAGCTTTCTCTGAAATTAAGGGCGTTACCTGGCTGAGTGTTGGCGCCTGGGACCCCTGCAATTTCGCCACCACCAAGCCCATTAGAAGCCTTGCAGACCTCAAGGGGTTGAGAGTATTCAGTTTCCCCACGGGTGGCAGGTTTATGCAACAATTCGGTGTTATTCCCGTGGCCCTGCCTTGGGAGGATATCGAGATGGCCGTTCAGACAGGCGAGCTTGACGGCGTTGCCTGGTCCGGCATCACAGAGGATTATACGGTCGGCTGGGCGGATGTCACCAAGTATTATCTGACCAACCCCATATCCGGTGCCTGGGCTGGTTCGTATTATGCAAATTCTGATTCATGGAATGCTCTGCCGGAACATTTGAAGACCTTGTTCCATCTGCAAATGGACAGTTCGCACTATTACCGACAGCACTGGTATTGGTGGGGAGAAGCACACTACCGAACCAAGGGCGGGAAGTTGGAGCTTACCTCCATCCCGCAAGATGAGTGGAAGCAAGTAGAAGATGCCGCACTCAAGTTCTGGGATGAGGTCGCCGCAAAGGGCGGCAGAAGTGCCAAGGTAGTCAAGATACTTAAAGAATATGCCCAAACCATGAAAGATGCCGGTCCTCCATACCGGTACTAATGATTGGGTATCGAGCGTTTATGATAGCATAAAGGTGGCCTTCCCTGGCTTCAAGTTTAACTAGGCTATGGAAGGCCACTTCCTTACAGAAAGAGTAAAATCTCATTGAGCGATATTTTACCAAAGAAATGTGCCGGGTTTTTGATGCATAAGTCTTCACGAAAACCATAGATATGTATCCGGTTGAAAGATGATTCGTGAATTGCTTCTGCATGATCGATTCGGTACAGATCGTGTAAAATTCGCTTGATTTATTTATGGGTAAAGGTATCAAAGGAAAGGGGCAAAGATGCCTAAAGCAGTCAAAATATTCGTTCACGCTGTTGAGTCAACGAACAAGTTTGTGGGTAAGTTCTCCATGTATCTTGTCTTTGCTATGATCGGGATTCTGCTATACGAACCTATTGCTAGAAATCTCTTTGGTATTTCAAGCATCTGGTCGGTTGAGATGGCACAATTTACCATGGCAGCCTATTACTTGCTTGGTGGTGGGTACTCCATGATGCTCAAAGGGCATGTTCGAATGGATCTGCTCTATGGGCGGTGGTCGGATAAGAAAAAGGCTAAGGTTGATGTGATTACCGGCCTTTTTTTGATGTTCTATTTGGTGTTTCTCCTCTATGGGGCCTATTCCAGCATTGAATACGCTCTCATGTACGGGCAAAAAAATCGATCTGCGTGGGCACCCTATATGTCTCCCATCAAGATTATTATGGGGATAGGCGTTCTGCTGATGTTGTTGCAGGTCATAGCGACATTTTTCAAGGATATAGCAACGGTAAGAGGGGAGAAGATATAACATGAGCTATGAAATGATTGCGATACTGATATTTTCTTCGATGATGCTCATGCTGCTTACTGGACAGCGCGTTTTCGGAGCCATCGGGGGCGTGGCTACACTGTTTGCGCTGATGCTGTGGGGAAGAGGTGCCGCAGAGATGCCCTTTAACGCGGCATTTGCCCTGTTGAACTGGTATCCGCTCCTGACCCTGCCGTTGTTTATCTATATGGGATATATGTTTTCCGAGTCGGGAATAGCGAGCGACCTATACAGAATGTTCCATGTCTGGATGGGGTCAACCAGTGGTGGCTTGGCCATTGGAACCATGGGGCTTATGGTCGCCGTATCTGCCATGAACGGCTTGAGTGTGGCCGGGATGGCTATTGGTGCCAGCCTTGCCATGCCTGAAATGTTAAAGCGAAATTATGACAAGGTCATGGTGACAGGCGTCATCCAGGCGGGTAGTTCCCTGGGGATCATGGTGCCTCCCAGCGTTGTCCTGGTCCTCTACGGCATGATCGCCAGACAACCCGTTGGTCAGTTATGGATGGCAGGTGTTTTCCCTGGGCTTCTGTTAGCGGCCTTATTTATCGCCTACATCTATATCAGATGCAGATTGCAGCCCCACTTGGGCCCAACCTTATCCAAGGAAGAATTGGAGGCAATTACCTGGGGAGAGAAGTTAAAACTGCTCAGGGCCGGGATTATTCCTTTGGTCATTATTTTTGCCATGACAGGGCTTTTCCTGATGGGGATTACCAGCCTTGTTCAATGTTCGGCAGCGGGTGCGACCGTCACAACCCTTGCAGCTCTCGCCAAAGGGCGGTTAAACCGGCGGGTACTGGAGGAGACATTAAAGAATACGCTGAGTGTCAGCTGCATGTTTATGTGGGTGATTCTTGCGGCACTCTGTTTTGGGGCCGTTTTTGATGGTCTTGGCGCCGTGCATGCCATAAAGTCTCTATTTATCGACAGATGGGGTCTCAGTCCGTTCGGGATACTCGTAATGATGCAGTTGTCCTACATTCTGATGGGTATGTTTCTGGACGATACGGCCATGTTGATCATCGTCGCGCCGCTGTATGTGCCCCTGGTAATTGATCTGGGTTATAACCCAATCTGGTATGGCATTCTTTATACGATTACCTGCCAGATAGCCTACATGACACCGCCGTTTGGCTACAACCTGTTTCTGATGAAGGCCATGGCACCCAAGGAGGTGTCTCTGGGGGACATATATCGTTCGATTGTGCCGTTTGTACTGGTTATGGTCGTCGGCTTGGTTATCGTGATGATCTTTCCCGGGATTGCTCTATGGCTGCCCGATTTCTACTTTGGACGATAAGGCCGGCAGATAACAGCGATACTGAAGTTCTGTCGATAAGTACTGTCTGATAAAAAGAAACCTGTAACACTATTGATAAAATAAAAAGATATGCTCCTCTGGTTTTAAGGGGCGTGTCTTTTTTATTTATAGCTGATTGTTGTCGACTGCCAACAAAAAATCGTCGATTCTGTTCCGGGCATTGAGATTATCCAGCCACTCTTCTGGCAGGGCCTTGATCCCGCTGTAAGCGCCCAGAACCATGCCCACGAGCATGCCCCTGGCCGCACCATCTCCGCCGGCCATGACGTTTTCAACCAGTGCTTCCTTGAAATCATTTTCGTATTTTGTGATCAAGTGGATTGTACCCGGAAGGGCAGCCTCTACACTGCACATCTGGCCGAATTCTGCGATGATGGTTCGGGTGTCCTTGTCTTGGCTTGCCAGACCCAGGGATACGGCCTCCGCAATATCCGTGTTTTGAAATCGATTTTCAAGTAGTTCGGGAATGGTGACTGATGGCTTTTTGCCTGCCAGCGCGCTAAAGGCAAGCCTTACAAAAAACTCGGCACTGTCCAGGACAGATGGGTTGTTGTGGGTCAAGGCAGTCTGGTACCTGGCAGCCTGGATTGCCGATTCCAGGTCATGGGCATAACAATAAACTATGGGGGCTATCCTTGCCGCACCGCCCAGATCGTCTGAAGATGATCCACTTTCCAGGATGTTGTTTCCTTCGGTCATATTCTGAAGTGTCGTGAGCGTGGCTTTGTCGCGATACCCTTCGTATCCGTTGAAAAAGGATTGCCATGCTTTGGCAAACCCTTTCTGATCAAACCCTGAAGCGGTTGCCAGGGATTCGAGCAGTAACAGCATTTGATCACCGTAGTGGGTGAAGTCTCCCTTTTTTTTCCCCTTATGGTAGCTGACCAAAGGCTTGAAATACTGTTGCACCCGACCAAATTTTTTGTCGATGACATTCGTGTTGTAGACCCAGTGGGGTCCCAATGCCAGGGCATCGCCCACAAATGAGCCAAAAATCATTCCCATTTTGTTCTTATTCATATTCGTATCTCCTTCATGATCGATAATAGATTGACAAATATAGATGTTCGCCGATGTCCACCGTTTTGACCGGGTACAGGCCAAATGGCCGCAGAAAAGTTTCCAGGGCTTCCGGTGAAATCCTTATGTTCATAGGAGGTCCAGGCGGGCCTTCCTTTTTTTGGAATTCAACCACGGCAAGCTGGCCCTCAGGTTTCAATGTTCTTTCTACCTCTTTCAGTGTTCCCTGGTCCGTGTTGTCCTGAACAAGGTCGTGCAATACAGTCGCCATGAGACATATGTCCACCGAACGATCTGCAATTGGTATGTGCCGACTGATATCGGCAACACTCGGGAAAATATTCTCGATATTTCTTGTTTGAATCTCGTTTTTCAAGGTATCGATACCGTCTTCCCATAGGTCAACGGCGTAAATTTTCCCTGATGGACCCACATAAGGGGAGGCAGCCATGGCGTATGCGCCCATACCGCAGGCAGCATCCAGCATGGTGATATTTTCCATTAAACCCATTTCGGAGAAAAGTTTACTGGAATCAACGAGTGAGAAACTGCTTTTCCCTGCAGCTATCGGTTTGTTTGTCATTAAAATCTTCCCATATTGCCGGTCTTTGTTGCGTTTTACGATTTTATTCTAAGTCCGATCTTCATTGGATGCAAGGGAAAGATGCATAAGTCGTTCTTGGATATTCTGATTTGAACCTTTGAAATTATTTCTAAATCCCAGGTTCTTAAAATTTACAACGCTCATATTAGGTTGTAGCCTGTTCAGCATGAGATCACGGTTGATGTTTTACACGATTTGATTTAAAGCTAACGTTTCAAGAAGTTGCGCTAAATTAAATTATTGGCGGGATAGTATTTCTAAGGATCACATAGATGGATTCACCAGCAGGGATCATCGATTCAAAACGCAGGGCGATGATTCTCTTTTCTGCGTTACTGGCACTGTTTCTGGGAGCCATGGACGCATTGATCATGACCGCAGCCATGCCGACGATTGTTTCAGAGCTCGGTGGGCTGCACCTATACAGCTGGGTCTATTCGGCCTATCTTCTGGCAAGGGCTGTTTCGCTTCCGGTATTCGGAAAGCTGGGCGATCTTTTTAAAAACAAACACATTTTTTTGATTTCTATCGCTATCTTCCTGATTTCATCAACCACAGCCGGGTTTTCGCCCAACATGGCGTTCTTGATCGTCTGCAGGGTGTTTCAGGGAATCGGCGCCGGCGGAATTTTTGCGATGGTCTATATCGTGCTGGCAGATATTTCACCACCGGGCCAACGGACCAAGACCATGTCCTTTGCCAGTTCGGTTTGGGGGATTGCCAGTGTTCTGGGGCCGACGCTGGGTGGTTTTATTGTATCCTATATGTCCTGGAGATGGATTTTCTTTATCAATATACCCTTGGCCCTGCTGTCGTTAGGGGGCATATCCTTCTTTCTGGTGGAGATAAGGGAGAAACGCAGGAAGGTGTCCCTGGACTGGCTTGGCGTCTTGACTCTTTCCGTATCGATAGTGGGATTGCTCAGTCTGTTTCTTGCGGGGGGGAAAGACTTTGCCTGGGGCTCTCCACAAGTAATGGCCCTTTTATTGGTAACTATTTTAGCGGGGATCGGGTTCTTTTATTGTGAAAAGCGTGCTGAAGATCCGATCGTTTCCCTGGAATTTTTCAAAAAAAGAGGCTTCGCCGTCGGCAATGCTTCCGTGTTTTTGAGCAGCTTTGCCATTTTTGCTTTTTTCGCGTTTGCACCTATTTTCATTCAAGGAGCCCAGGGCAAGAGCCCCATGCAGGTGGGGATTGCATTGCTCTCCCTGAGCCTTGGATGGTCCGTCGGTTCCATCATTTTCGGTCAGATATCGAATCGGCTCGGAGCAAAGACAGCGGCAATAATGGGCGCCATGTGCCTGGTTGCGGGCTGTGGTCTTTCTCTAACGTTTCATACGGGAACTTCCATGATATTCAGTTTCTTTGTATTTCAGCTGGTGGGGCTCGGCATGGGGTTTGTGGCGCTATCAACGCTCGTGATTGTTCAAAAAGCCGTAGATCCATCCGACCTGGGAGTTGCCACCGCTTCTCATCAGTTTATGCGAACCTTTGGTGGTACTATGGGTATCGGTATCTGCGGCGGTCTGCTGATGTCCAGGCTGACTGTAGCCATCGATAGCCTGGCGGATAAAGACTTTATTGGGATTCTGCCGGAGGGATTGTTAAATCAGTCCCAGAGAAGTTTTGAGAATTTACTGCGTCCGGAATTCCAGGCGCTTTTACCGGAAGCTGCCAGGAGTTTGCTTCAGTCGGCCATTGCATCCAGCGTTCAGTTCGTCTTCTGGGTGGCCTTGTTTATTTCACTGTTTTGCCTGGCTGTCTGTTTTCTACTACCCGAAACCAGAGGCGAATAAGGGTGGGGTTGGAGGGGATAGGAGAGCAGGGTCCGAGGGGTGGAGGTTTGGAGGGTTCGAGGGTAGCTGAAAGCTATCGGCTGTACGCAACCTAATAGCCTACAGTCTAAACCCCAACCCGGATAAACCGGAAAAGAAAAAGATATTTTATCACGAAATCACGAAAGTACGAACGCGCAGCGCAGA
>JAOZSO010000436.1:0-3385 GCA_029939655.1 Desulfobacterales bacterium | reverse complement strand
CAGAAATAATTCGGTATTGGGTTTTTGTTTTCATTCGACATTGGACGTTCGATGTTCGATGTTGGACGTTCATCTTTATTTGGGGGAGGCACGCATGCAATGGATCGGTAATTTTTTCTGGTCATCTATGGGGAAAAAGTTGTTAATGGCCCTGACAGGCTGTTGTTTCATCGGTTTCTTGACTGCTCACCTTGCAGGCAACCTGACGTTGTACGGCGGTGGAGAAATGTTCAATTCTTATGCCGAACACCTTCATGGGTTTGGCCCGCTTGTTACCCTTGCCGAGTGGGGGCTCCTGACACTTGCCTTTGTTCATATCGCCACCGGAAGCATCCTGTTTTTCCAGAATTTCATGGCCAGGCCACAACGCTACCACATGAACAAGTGGGCGGGTGGACGTACTATCAGCTCTGCAACCATGCCTTATACCGGCTTTGTCATACTTGCGTTCGTCATTTTTCACCTGTTGAATTTTCATTTTGTCGACAAATCAACCACCACCATATACGAGATCGTGGTCAGCGCTTTTCAGAGCACTGCTTATGTCATTCTTTACATCGCGGCCATGATCATCGTTGCGCTGCATATCCGCCATGGTTTCTGGAGCCTGTTCCAGACGCTGGGTGCCAATCACCCCAAATATATGCCGCTGATCATGGGGGCCGGTATCGTATTGAGTCTGATTTTCGGATTCGGATTCGGCACCCTCCCGATATACCTTTCATTTTCGGGATAAGGAGAATTTTTATGAAGTTGGATGCACACATACCCGGTGGCCCGCTGGCCGATAAATGGGACAAGCATCGTTTTGACCTGAAGCTGGTAAACCCGGCCAACAAGAGAAAATTTACCATTATTGTCGTGGGCACAGGTCTGGCAGGCGGTGCTGCCGCAGCCTCTCTGGCGGAGCTCGGTTATTATGTGAAAAATTTCTGTATCCAGGATTCCCCAAGGAGAGCCCACAGCATTGCTGCCCAGGGCGGCATCAACGCAGCCAAGAATTACCAGAATGAAGGCGACAGCATCTGGCGCCTTTTTTACGACACCGTCAAGGGCGGAGACTTTCGTTCCAGGGAGGCGAATGTCTATCGCCTGGCCCAGATCAGTAACGCCATTATCGATCAGTGCGTCGCTCAGGGGGTACCTTTTGCACGAGACTACGGTGGATTACTGGCCAACCGGTCCTTTGGCGGGGCACAGGTTTCACGAACCTTTTACGCCAGAGGTCAAACAGGCCAGCAGCTCCTGCTGGGCGCATACAGTGCCCTGATGCGTCAGGTCTCAGCAGGCCGGGTGACCATGTTTCCCCGCCGGGAAATGCTGGACGTGGTTATCGCCAACGACCGGGCGCGGGGCATCATCTCCCGGAACCTCATCACAGGGGATATCGAACGTCATGTTGCGGATGCCGTGGTGCTCTGTACCGGCGGTTATGGAAACGTTTATTTTCTATCCACAAATGCCATGGCAAGTAATGTATCGGCCTCCTTCCGTGCCTACAAAAAAGGGGCTTGTTTTGCCAACCCTTGTTTTACCCAGATCCATCCCACCTGCATACCGGTGCATGGCACCTACCAGTCCAAATTGACACTCATGAGTGAGAGTCTTCGAAATGACGGACGCGTGTGGATCCCCAAAGAACCCGGAGATCGAAGAAACCCGGGTGAGATCCCGGAATCCGAGCGTGATTATTACCTCGAAAGCAAGTACCCGAGCTTCGGCAACCTGGTCCCACGGGATGTGGCTTCCAGGAACGCCAAGGATCAGTGCGACATGGGCAAGGGAGTGGGTGACACCGGCCTTGCCGTCTTTCTTGATTTCGAGGATGCCGTCAAGCGGGATGGTAAGGATGTTATCGAAAAAAAATACGGCAACCTTTTTCAGATGTACGAAAAAATTACGGCCGACAACCCGTATGAAACACCCATGATGATTTATCCGGCGGTTCACTATACCATGGGCGGCTTGTGGGTCGACTACAACCTGATGAGTAACGTTCCAGGGCTTTTTGTCATGGGGGAAGCTAATTTTTCAGATCACGGGGCCAATCGATTGGGCGCCAGCGCACTTATGCAGGGGCTGGCCGATGGTTATTTCATCATCCCTTATACCATCGGGGGATACCTTGCCGGAACGCACCTCGAACAGGTCAATGAAGACCAGCCCGAATTTACGTCCGCAGAAAACGAGGTTCAGGAAACTACCCGCAAGCTCATGTCCGTCAACGGGAAACGTACAGTGGACGACTTCCACAGGGCATTGGGCCGGATTATGTGGGATCACTGCGGTATGTCGCGCAACAACGCTGATCTCGAAAAAGCCCGTGGCCTGATTCAGGAACTTCGTGAAGAATTCTGGAAAAACGTCACCGTCCCGGGAAAGAAAAAAGATTTCAATCAGAGTCTTGAAAGGGCCGGCAGAGTGGCTGATTTTCTTGAATTCGGAGAACTTATGGTCATGGATGCCCTGGAACGGCAGGAATCCTGCGGCGGTCATTTTAACGAGGCCTATCAGACCGAAGAAAATGAAGCCCAGCGTAACGACGAAGCCTATTGCCATGTATCCGCCTGGGAACATAAGGGGCAGAACATGGATCCTGAAATGCACAAAGAGCCGCTTGTCTTCGAAAATGTCAAATTAAGCCAAAGGAGTTACAAGTGACAGCAGATATCCGCCTGACATTGAAAATATGGCGCCAGGAAGATTCCCATGCCAAAGGCCGTCTGGAAACATATTCCGCAGACAGTATCTCCACGGACATGTCGTTTCTGGAAATGCTCGATGTTGTCAATGAACAACTCACCCTAGCGGGCAAAGAACCCATCGCGTTTGACTATGACTGCCGGGAGGGGATTTGTGGACAATGCGGCTGTGTCGTCAACGGGCGTCCCCACGGACCCGAAAAAGCCACGACTCTTTGCCAGCTCCACATGCGACACTTTTCAGATGGCGATACCATCTTTATCGAGCCTTTTCGAGCCAGGGCATTCAAGGTTGTCAAAGATCTCGTAGTGGACCGGAGCCCCTTCGACAAGATCATCCAGGCCGGTGGCTACATATCTGCCAATACCGGCGGCGCACAGGACGCCAACACGATTCTCATCCCCCAGGAAGTTGCCGAGAAAGCCATGGATGCGGCAGCCTGTATTGGCTGTGGTGCGTGTGTCGCAGCATGCCCCAATGCCTCTGCCATGCTCTTTGTGGGGGCTAAAATCTCTCATCTGGCACTTCTGCCACAGGGTCGGCCCGAGGCTGCCCAACGGGTTCAAGCCATGCTGAAAGTCATGGATCAGCTCTGTTTTGGAAACTGTTCCAACGAGCGGGAATGTGAAGCGGAATGCCCCAAAGAGATATCGATAGTCAATATCGCTCGCCTGAACCGTGA
>JAOZSO010000435.1:0-3387 GCA_029939655.1 Desulfobacterales bacterium | reverse complement strand
AAATTGACACCGGAGGCTGTTTTCCCTATATTTATTTATTCAGCTAAGGAGCGTCAGCATTCTGGGCTTCATGCCATACAGGCCTTAGGCGTAACGCTCAGCTTTATGTTGCAAAAAAATGCGTTCGGGCGAAGCCATGCCATCCGAGCACCAAACTGAGACAGTAATATGAAAACGAAGATTCTCATTCTGATCTGCCTTGCCGTACTGGCAGCCGCCGGTTCTTTTACCTATCAACACATCTACCAAAACCAGGTTATCCTTCTAAAAAACAACCAAGCTGTCATCACCAAAGAGGCCTGGGTAGTCGGTGACAGTGTTTTCTATAAGACCGAGGATGACACGCATTCCATCAACATGGACCTGGTCGTAGATGTCAAGCAACGCGGCATCTTCAACAAAGGTTACGGTATTGTGGTCATTATCAAACATCAATTGGCTTCATGGAAACACAAATCCCTGGGGATCGTCTCTCAGGTCCCAATCGAAAAAGGGGATTTAAAAAAACATGCACCGTTGATCGGCGCTGTCATCATTGGCATCCTGTTTTGTGTTGCCATATACTTCCTATTGAAAAAGTTGGCGGGGGTCATAAAAAAAAGAAAGACACGAGTTGAAGATTCCAAAAAACTAGTAAATAAAGAAAGGGTATATGAGGGGCAGGAGCAGATCGCACAATTCTTTTTATCTGTTTTCAAAGCTCAAAAAGGGGTAGAACCTTCCGCTGAAGCCACATTCCGACCGGTGGATTCCCGACGCCCGGATAGTAATTATATATATGAATTGCGCGTCAACTGCGATGGCGACTGGGCTACGAGGCGTATAACCATCGGCCTTGTCGGTGAAAACAGTGGCAGCAGAAGTACCTGTTATTATGTTATTTATGATGACCATATGGTGATCAAGGTATCGCCCACCCCACTGACTGATTTTGACAGATATATCCAAAGCATCAACCGTGACAACCGGATCGCCAAAAAGCTGTCCCCCAGGGAGTGCCTTGTACCCCGGGTCTCCATTATATTAAAAAAAATCCATCCGCTTCAGGAAGGTTCCAAACTGCCGCTTGAACTCATGGAGAAAAAATATATCCAATTGCTGAAACACGATACGGCGCTCCAGAACTACCTCAAGATCGGCGATGGGTTTGCTTACTTTATGGATCTTTCCAAGTACTTTTTTCTGGGGCATATTCTCCATCGCACACACAATATTGAAGACAAAGTAATTAGTGAGATATTGTATCACCCCACCCTTCTCTGGAACCCTGTTGACTTTGAGGCTCGATACGGATCACAATATACCGACATTTGTGACAGACTCAATCCAGTCTATACATCTTTTTACAATCGCTGTTATGACCTTCTCCAGCAACATCACATCGACAGCACTGTTTCCGAATTCAATATCAAGGAATGGTTTCTGACCTACCTGGCCGGCAGAAAACTTTCGGCCACGGATTTCGATACAAAACCATATGTTGCTTCTGAGATGAACGCCAGTATCTTGAAGCTTTTTATCGATAAACGACAACCTGTCCAAAACTACCAGCGAATGGTTCATGCCTTTGTCGTTACCAAAAACTTGAAACGGCATAATTCAAAAATTTCAAGCATGATCGTTAATCTTCTCAACCTGCTCTTCTGGCTGGGTGAAAAAAAGCTGGCCATGCGGGATCTGAAGCCCGACAATCTGTTAATTGCCGGGAACCCATCGAAATTTCCACAGTTTCTGGATTCTGCCGGCATGTATTCCATCGGCCTTATCGATATCGAAACCACCGTATCCTATGATGTCTCTGATAAAAATAAGATCCGGCAACCGCCTCTGGGTGGTACACCGTCCTATGCAACGCCTACCCACCAGTTGAAAAACAACACTATCCACAACGTTTACAAGGATCTTCCTCTGATCCTGCACTTGCAGGACTGGTATGCGACATTGGGCATGATCTACCAGACGGTTACCGGAGAACGCCTATTTGAAAAGACGGCTCGAAACCTGTTGAACCTGAAAAAAACCATTAGGAAGCAATCCCGGGAGGATGGAAACCCCAAAGCAGTGCTGAAAGACGTCAGCCATTCTTTCTGGAAGATGGCTTTGGCTGAAGTTAATATGAAAACAAAGAAAAACGAAAAAAAATTGAAGTTCATAAGTCTGATTGTCAGCCAGGAATCCAAGGCAATGCTACTGGACACCTTCGCCGATACCCATCAACGCATCTCAGAATCCCTCCACAACCTGATTCTGTCACAAACAGCATTCACAGGCGACAAGATCCAAAAGAGTCTCTATAGCGCGCGCCCCTTAAGGATTCATCATTTCAAAATCAAATTTAAGGAGGGAAAGGGGAAGCAACTCCCCCCTGAAAAAAGAGACGTTGCCCTGAAGGTACTGGATGACCTGGTATTCCTGAAAAGACAATCCGAACAACTCATCCTGACATCCAATCTTTTAAAGAAATCGGTTTCGATTGTCTCTACCTTTGACCTGCTCAAGGCCATGTTTATTGTCGTACTTGTACACATGCATCAAAAGGGTTGGGGTATCGTTTCCTCCGACAAATAAAGTCGCTTCGCGATTTTATTTAGACGCGGCTACGCCGCTATGGTTAATTACTCAACTTTCGGCTTTCATCTTGATAGAGCGAAATGGGTGATCCGATGGCGATTTGTGCTGTTTGAGCATAGCCCCCTGCCTTAAAGCAGTTCAAATTTGATGGGGAGTTGAATAATTATGGATCCGTTGGGGGGACTGGCGAACGGCGATGCTTTTTTCACCGCATCCATGGCGGCGCGATCGAGAATTCGGGATCCAGAGCTCTTGATTATTCTGGCGGAAACAATTTCCCCGTTATTTCCAATGGTGAAAACAATTTTAACTACACCCTGATCGTTACGCCGCTGCGCTCTTTTGGGGTATTGTTTTAGCGCCTCGATCTTTTTCTGGATCAGGTCGGTGTAGACTCCTTCGGTCATGACACGTCTTTCAGCGACGGAGGGAACCGAACCAGACGACACCTCAGGCTCATCCTGCCACTCGGCAACGTCAGTATCTTCGACGACCGGGATCCGGGGTGTTTGGTTTTTCCCCATCAACCTATCGGGATCGATGGGGGCCGGCATGGCATATTGCAACGGTTTCATGGGGGTGTGTCGCTCACCGAGTGCCCCTGCCACAATCTGTTCATCCGGATCCACGAGCGGTTTGAACCGAGGCCTGGGCTTGGGAATCTGCCGCTGAAAAGGGCTGGATATTTGTTTCATGGTCAGTTCAATTCTGGAAATATTTCTGGGCCGAGAGAGATGGGTCATCTGCATGAGCGGCAACAGATGAACCCCCACAGAAAAAAGGATTAATCCCCGCAAAAGCCAGTTGGGTTTATGC